>JANWWT010000018.1 GCA_025055675.1 Pseudanabaenaceae cyanobacterium SKYG29 | reverse complement strand
CGCTGGTGAGTCCCAGTTGCATCCGCTGGTCGAACGGCACGGTGTGGACGAAGTAGAGTCACGCTTGCGATGGAATGAATAGCCAATAGGGGTAGGTTGCCAGCAGCCTGCCCTTTTTTCATCACAAGTAACGACTGGCGGTCAGGGCCACAGCGAGGGCATCAGCGGCATCGTCAGGTTTAGGAATCGCTGGTAAGTGCAGTTCCTGTTGAACCGCTTGTTGCACGGCGTACTTGTCGGCTTTGCCGTAGCCGGTGAGGGCTTGCTTGACCTGGGGTGGCGCAAATTCCTGTAAGGTCAATCCCCGCTGAGCGAGTACCAGCAGTAACACACCCCGCGCCTGGGCCACGGCAATTGTATTCGCCATGCGGTAGAAAAATAACTTTTCTGCGGCTACTTGGTCAGGCCGCCATTGCTCTAGCAAGGTATGCAGGTCCTGGTAGAGCACACACAGCCGTTCCCCTAGAGAGAGGTCAGGCGCTGTGGCAATCACCCCGAAATCCCGCGCCACC
>JANWWT010000017.1 GCA_025055675.1 Pseudanabaenaceae cyanobacterium SKYG29 | reverse complement strand
TTCTGATAGCACAAACCATTGTTGAAAATGCAGAATTGGTAAGTGCGGACCCAAATATCGCTAGATATCCTATTCAAGTTATGTGGTAACTGGCGGAACGAAAGGAAGCCTGATACTAAGGCTACAGTTCAAATAACCCAGTTTGTCAGCAATAGGTGCTGAGTTTGTCAGAATTGGAAGCAATTATCTCTATAGCTGAGCCATCTACGGTTGTCATCCCTTAGGTCTTAGGTCGCAGGGCACAGCTCCGCCTTTGTTTTTTCTCCGATCTCTCTAACAAACTGAAACGGCTTAGCTATCGCACTGCCAAATGGATAGGCACGCTGCGCAACAAGAACTGCAATTGCTAACGATTGATGCCCTCGCTGTGGCCCTGACCGCCAGTCGTTACTTGTGATGAAAAAAGGGCAGGCCGCCGGCAACCTACCCCTATTGGCTATTCATTCCGTCGCAAGCGTGACTCTACTTCGTCCACACCGTGCCGTTCGACCAGCGGATGCAACTGGGACTCACCAGCG
>JANWWT010000016.1:278-525 GCA_025055675.1 Pseudanabaenaceae cyanobacterium SKYG29 | reverse complement strand
GAACCCAGCAAGTAATTCAGCGTCCCAATGCCCAAGGCTGCCAGGATGGTTCCCAGCAGGTTGCCGACGCCCCCCACAACCACCACCATGAACATGTCCACGATGTAGTTTTGCCCGGTATTCGGCCCGACCGACCCTAAGAAACTAACCGCACAACCGGCAATGCCCGCCAGCCCCGACCCCAGCGCAAACGTCAAGGCATCTACATGGTCAGTATTGATCCCCAGACAGGCGCTCATGGCCCGGT
>JANWWT010000016.1:0-268 GCA_025055675.1 Pseudanabaenaceae cyanobacterium SKYG29 | reverse complement strand
AACAACCACACCCCCACCAGGCAAAGGGTCGTCAGCACGATGATGAAAATGCGCGTGTAGGGAAGCTGCAACGTTTCGCTGACCCGCAACCCCGTCCGCAACCAGGCCGGCGCTGTCACATCCACATTCTGGGCACCAAACCAGGGTTTATTGACCGCCAGCCCGAACTGGCGCCCCAGCACCACCATCGTGGTGAGACCAATCGCCGCCGCCAGGGCTAGAAATACCCACTTTCCCCAGTCGGGCAAGCGTCGCCGCTGCCATTGCA
>JANWWT010000015.1 GCA_025055675.1 Pseudanabaenaceae cyanobacterium SKYG29 | reverse complement strand
AGTAAGTTATCCAAGATTTCCATGAATAAATACTGGGGTAGTCCCAAGTAAATAATGATGAATTACGATGGTGCATGAAGATGAATATATAG
Source organism: Pseudanabaenaceae cyanobacterium SKYG29 (assembly GCA_025055675.1). Classification (NCBI taxonomy): domain Bacteria; kingdom Bacillati; phylum Cyanobacteriota; class Cyanophyceae; order Pseudanabaenales; family Pseudanabaenaceae; species Pseudanabaenaceae cyanobacterium SKYG29. The sequence goes on along the minus strand of JANWWT010000015.1, from coordinate 433 downwards.
TTATTCAAAAAGAGTTTGAGACATTTGCCAGTCAGTAGCAGTGGCAAAAATCACTGCCTCCACGTCGTGTGCGAGTAGCTACTCTTCTGGGCTAGCTGAAAAGTGCCCCACTTTTATGTGAAACGACTATAATACCAATGTAATTTTCCAGGCTTAAGGATAAAGTTTTCCTAGCCGAGCAATTTACTTTCTGCCTAGGAACGTTGTTAAGGTTTTTAATTGGAGATACTCTACCACCCACTGGATCCAGTTTTGTTGCTGCCAAGATACCCTGGCTACTAAGTAACTAGTGCTATCTGTAGTGCTAAGGAGTTGGCCGGAACTGGAGTCAGTTGGCATTTACTAGCTCTCTGCCTGCATCGGAGCGGCGGGATTTGAACCCACGACCCCCACTACCCCAAAGTGGTGCGCTACCAAGCTGCGCTACGCCCCG
>JANWWT010000014.1 GCA_025055675.1 Pseudanabaenaceae cyanobacterium SKYG29 | reverse complement strand
CGCTATCGATTTCCAAACGCAATTTCGAGAAGTCTTCGTCGATGAGGTCAATGGCTTTGTCGGGCAGGAATCGGTCGGAGATGTATCGGTTCGAAAGTTCGGCGGCGGCGATGATGGCGCTATCGGTGATTCGAACGCCGTGATGGATTTCGTATTTCTCCTTCAAGCCGCGCAAGATGGAGATGGTGTCTTCGACGCTTGGCTCTTCGACGAAGACGGTTTGGAAGCGTCGTTAGAGCGCCGCGTCTTTTTCGATGTATTTGAGGTATTCGTCGAGCGTCGTGGCGCCGATGCATCGGAGTTCGCCTCTGGCGAGAGCGGGCTTCAAGATGTTGGCGGCATCGACGGCGCCTTCCGCGCCGCCCGCGCCCACGAGCAAGTGAATTTCATCGATGAAGAGCACGATGTCGCCGTTGGATTCTTGGACTTCGCGCACGACGGCTTTGAGACGCTCTTCGAATTCGCCTCGGAACTTGGTGCCTGCGACGAGTTGGGCGATGTCGAGGGCGTGAATTTGCTTGGACTTCAAGT
>JANWWT010000013.1 GCA_025055675.1 Pseudanabaenaceae cyanobacterium SKYG29 | reverse complement strand
TAGCTTTGCTGACTTTCTCAAAACAATGAGGGTTTGACAAAAAGAGAGGACGACAGTGATTACTTGTTTCAGGTATAGTATTGCTAGTAGTTTTGCAGGAAGTTCCCCCGATGGCAGACATCACCAATGAGCAACTGAAGGACTTAATCGTGGGCAAATTCGCCGAGCTGGACAAGAGGATTGACCATCTGGACAAAAAGATGGAGCTGGGCTTAGCTGAGATGAACAAAAAGATGGAGGTAGGCTTCGCCGAGCTGCGAGGAGAGATTGCTAAGGTGCACGCTGAACTCAAGGGCGAGATACAGGCAGTCAGAAATGAACTCAAAGGGGACATCAAGACCATAGAAGCCAAACTCGATGGGTTTGACAAGCGCATTAGCAATCAGGAATTCATCACCAGAAGTATCTTGGCTACAGTTTTAGGCGGCATTCTCCTTGCCCTGGGCAGATTTCTGTTACCACTAGATGTCAAAAAACTTCTCACTAGCTTTGCTGACTTTCTCAAAACAATGAGGGTTTGACAAAAAGAGAGGACGACAGTGATTACTTGTTTCAGGTATA
>JANWWT010000012.1 GCA_025055675.1 Pseudanabaenaceae cyanobacterium SKYG29 | reverse complement strand
AGTTTGCCTATTGCTTGCCAGCGCTGCTGCATGAACCCAAAGAGGTTATGCCATATTCTCCCGCGCCGTTGTAGCGAGAGGTATAATTCTCGCGTATGTTTCGGCTTAGCACCGAGTTTCAGCCGCGCGGCGACCAGCCTCAAGCGATTGAAAAGCTGGTGGAGGGACTCAACCGCGGTTATGAATTTCAGACGCTGCTGGGGGCGACAGGAACAGGCAAAACTTTCACGATGGCGTCGGTAATCGCTGCCGTTCAGCGTCCTGCCCTCGTGATTGCACACAACAAGACGCTGGCGGCGCAGCTGTGTCAGGAGTTTCGCGCCTTTTTCCCCGAAAACGCCGTCCACTTTTTCATCAGTTATTACGATTATTATCAGCCAGAAGCCTATGTGCCCCAATCTGATACCTACATCGAGAAAACCGCTTCCATCAACGACGAAATTGACCGCTTGCGCCACGCCGCCACACAAGCCGTGCTGGAACGACGGGATGTTATCGTCGTCGCCAGTGTGTCGAGCATCTACGGGCTGGGCTCGCCCGCTGAATACCTGCGCAGTATCGTAACCGTCAAGCGTGGCGACCGTATCGACCCGCGCGAGCTGGCGATGCGCCTGGTGGAACTGCAGTATACACGCTCCGACATGGTGCTGGGGCGAGGCACGTTCCGTATTCGCGGCGATGTAATCGATGTGCAACCTGCTGATGAAGAGTATGTCACGCGCATCGAGCTGTTCGGCGACGAG
>JANWWT010000011.1 GCA_025055675.1 Pseudanabaenaceae cyanobacterium SKYG29 | reverse complement strand
ACCGCCTTGAGCACCCCAGCCCCACCGTAGCGTTGCGGGTCCCCGTCGCGCAGTTCGTGCGCTTCAAACGTCCCAGTCGAGGCTCCACTCGGCACCATGGCCACTCCCACGTCCCCATCGGCCAAATTCACCTGCACCGCCAGCGTCGGACGCCCCCGCGAATCGAGCACCTCCCAGGCGCGAATACTGTCAATCGTGGTCGCAGCGAGTACAGCCATTGGCAACTCCTTCAAGCTCCATTTGCATCCTAGGGGTATTCCCAAACCTTTTGCTGGAACTTTACCAAATCTCAAGCATCACTGGGTTAAGATTGAGATTGACGGGATGTAGCGCAGCTTGGTAGCGCATCTGCTTTGGGAGCAGAGGGCCGCAGGTTCAAATCCTGTCATCCCGATTGGGTTCCTAAGTGACCATGAGCACCGTCCTAGAAAAAAAGCTGACGCCCGACGAATATCTCGCCCAAGAAGTGGCGTCCGAACTCCGGCACGAATATCGTCAAGGAGATTTAATCCCAATGGCGGGCGGCACAACAACCCACAATGAATTGGCAGGAAGCTTATATTCCCTTCTAAGACTAGCGCTTAAGGGTCAACCCTTTCAGGTCTTCATCACCGACCAGCGGTTATGGATTCCCCAAACCCAATCCTTTTATTATCCTGATGTGATGATTACTCCCAAACCCGTACCCCTTTTGGAGGGCCGTCGAGATACCGTCATGGAGCCATTACTGATTGCAGAAGTGTTATCCGACTCGACTGAGGAACGCGACCGGGGCGCTAAATTCCTTGATTATCGGCAGATTCCCACCCTTCAGGAATACCTGCTGATTGACCAGAACAAACCCTATGTCGAGCAATACAACTAAATAGCTGAACATCAGTGGTTGTTATCTATTTACAATG
>JANWWT010000010.1 GCA_025055675.1 Pseudanabaenaceae cyanobacterium SKYG29 | reverse complement strand
CGGGATAAAAGTCAGCTAAAGACAGGTAGTCCCTATTGGGTTTCCAACAAGTCCGTGTTAGGCACACGGAAAGCCAAGATTATCAATTTGGGGAGAATAATACCGTTGACGGTGTTTCCAACAAGTCCGTGTTAGGCACACGGAAAGCCAAAACGGAAAGGGAAGAAGCTCCTTCGAGCAAATCCGTTTCCAACAAGTCCGTGTTAGGCACACGGAAAGCCCCAGACTGGCCGGATTCCAATGTAACAATTCAACTGTTTCCAACAAGTCCGTGTTAGGCACACGGAAAGCCTGGGTTTATTTGTTATATTCTCCCAACTAAAATCTAACCAGTTTCCAACAAGTCCGTGTTAGGCACACGGAAAGCCAATATTCGATGTCTACTGTACAGAACATAATCTTCAAGTTTCCAACAAGTCCGTGTTAGGCACACGGAAAGCCAGGAGGCCCTGCTACGGGCCGAAACCCCCGTAGAGTGTTTCCAACAAGTCCGTGTTAGGCACACGGAAAGCCAGGTGGTTGGATGCCTGGAGACGGGGAGACAGTGCTCTGTTTCCAACAAGTCCGTGTTAGGCACACGGAAAGCCCGGAAACTCAACGCAGAAGCCCGTAAACGGACTAAGGCTTGTTTCCAACAAGTCCGTGTTAGGCACACGGAAAGCCCCAAGAAGGGAGAATTCAACGGCTGGGACACCTGGGACAGTTTCCAACAAGTCCGTGTTAGGCACACGGAAAGCCTACAAAAGGTATCTAAGATCGTGGAATCAATCTTTTCACGTTTCCAACAAGTCCGTGTTAGGCACACGGAAAGCCTCCAAGACCCCAAAGTAGAGTGGGACGGGGAATTACTGTGTTTCCAACAAGTCCGTGTTAGGCACACGGAAAGCCAGCGGAGAGGCCCTTCACCCGCCGGGTGTTGGCCACGTTTCCAACAAGTCCGTGTTAGGCACACGGAAAGCCCCAACCCTGGGTTATACAAAGTCACCCTGCGGAACGTTTCCAACAAGTCCGTGTTAGGCACACGGAAAGCCTGGGAATATTAGTAGGAACCTCAAGGTCGCCTACACCCAGTTTCCAACAAGTCCGTGTTAGGCACACGGAAAGCCTTCCATTCTCCATTGGTTGTGGAGGATGCTCGCTTCGTTTCCAACAAGTCCGTGTTAGGCACACGGAAAGCCGTAGCTCCGCCCAGTCCCAGGTTAACCCCACGGGGGTTTCCAACAAGTCCGTGTTAGGCACACGGAAAGCCAGCTGAAACCCCTCCAGCCCTTCGCTCGGGTGGTTTGGGTTTCCAACAAGTCCGTGTTAGGCACACGGAAAGCCCACCATGGGCCAACACCCTCCGAGAATGGGAAGAAGTTTCCAACAAGTCCGTGTTAGGCACACGGAAAGCCACACCTGGGAAATCGAATTGGGCACCCGCTACGTCCGCAGTTTCCAACAAGTCCGTGTTAGGCACACGGAAAGCCTCGTCCGTCACCATCCCCCGGGCGTAGGCACACAGATCAGGTTTCCAACAAGTCCGTGTTAGGCACACGGAAAGCCACCAGACCTGCTGGGGCTATATTGGCACTCCCGAAACGGGAGTTTCCAACAAGTCCGTGTTAGGCACACGGAAAGCCGGACTTCGACGGTGACCCCAATATGCTCTTCGAGGTGAGGTTTCCAACAAGTCCGTGTTAGGCACACGGAAAGCCCAACGGCTACCCATTTGATGGGTAAGTCCAGTTCATGTTTCCAACAAGTCCGTGTTAGGCACACGGAAAGCCACAATCTACGATGACCTCGAAGGTGTCCAGCTCATTAAGTTTCCAACAAGTCCGTGTTAGGCACACGGAAAGCCGGTATACGGAGCTGGGGTCATTGGATTTAATCATCCATGTTTCCAACAAGTCCGTGTTAGGCACACGGAAAGCCGCGCGGCAGCGATCGCGTAGTAGCCCTCGGTAACATTGCGTTTCCAACAAGTCCGTGTTAGGCACACGGAAAGCCTCCTCCTTGTGGGAGCAGCTTTTAGTATAGCTTCCAGGGAC
>JANWWT010000009.1 GCA_025055675.1 Pseudanabaenaceae cyanobacterium SKYG29 | reverse complement strand
CCGACATCCGCACCGCTCCTGATGTCATGGTTGTGTTCGGCAGACCCAAAGGCGACAGAGGTTCCTACAAACAGTGGGAAGAAGACAACATTGCTCCTCAAGTTGTGTTTGAAGTTTTGTCCCCAGGCAACACCATCAGAGAGATGAACCGCAAATTATTCTTCTACAACCACTACGGTGTGGAGGAGTACTACATCTACAATCCTGATACTAACGACCTGGCTGGATTGCAGCGGCAGGGGTGTGAGTTGAGAGACATTGAAGAAATGAACGGGTGGGTGAGTCCTAGATTGGGTATCAGGTTTGAGTTGACGGAGGAGACATTGAATTTGTATGACCCGCAGGGGGAGGTATTTTTGACCCCTGTGCAGGTACGGGAGCGGGCAGAGCAAGAAAGACTCAGAGCAGAACAAGAGAGGCTGAGAGCTGAGCAGGAGGCTCAACGGGCAGAACAGGAAAAACTCAGAGCCGATCGCTTCGCTGCCAAACTGCGGGAGTTGGGACTAGACCCTGACACGATCGCTTGACAAGCGGATAAACACCTATCTAGTACAACACAGCAGTGATACAGCAGGCAAAAACAAACAGTTCTGCTAGAAAAAAAACGGGAATATTTGAGAATTTACACTGATAGTCTGTGAGAACTATTTGCTAATCTTTAGCAATATCATCTAGGATGGTTATTGATAAACTCAGAGGAAATGAACCCATGAGTTAGGATACTAGGCTAGTAAGTAGCAGTTGTTTCCTATGAAGAGCCTTAATCTGGTATGGCATCGCCGCGACCTGAGGTTAGACGACAATCCTGCTGTATACTGGGCTTGGCAAGGAGATACGGTTGCGGGAGTATTCATCTTTGACCCTGCCATTCTATATAGCCCTGAGACAGGCGGAGGAAAGGTAGAATTCATGCTTGGCTGCCTGCAGGAATTACGGGAGAGCTACCGAGAACTGGGCAGTGATTTACTATTCTTCTTCGGTTCACCTCCTGAAGTATGGCGACAAATTGTTGCTTTATGTCAGCCCCAACGGGTGTTCTTTAATGAGGATGTAGAGCCATCAGCCCTCGATCGAGATAACAAAGTAAGAGCAGTTCTGCAGGAGTTGGGGGTAGAAGTGAGGTCATTTTGGGATATTGGTCTCCATGCTCCCCAAGAGTTACAAACCAAAACAAAAGAACCCTACAAGGTTTTTACCCCCTATTGGAAGAATTGGCAGAGTTTAACCAAGCCCAAGCCCTACGATCGACCTACTCGTAGGATACATCTATCTCAGGTTGGGACAATGACCTTGCCGACCCTAGCGGAACTAAAATTTAGCCACAATCAAATAATTCCCCAATCAGGGGAAAAAGAAGCCCAAAGATTGTTAGAGGAGTTTAGTCATCCCAAGAAAATACTGCAGTACAGACAACAACGGGATTTTCCTGCCGTAGAAGGCACCTCACGGTTGAGTCCCCATTTGCGGTTTGGCACGATCGGCATTCGGCGGGTTTGGCAGATGACAGAGGAAATAGAAGTAGACGTACGCACAGAAGAGGAAAAAGCTAGTTTAACTACCTGGCGACAGGAATTAGCTTGGCGGGAGTTTTATCAACACGTGTTATTTTTCTTTCCTGAACTAGCAGAGCGCGCTTATCAACCCAGGATGCTCAACTTTCCCTGGGAAAATCGGGAAGACTATTTCCACGCTTGGTGTGAAGGGAGGACTGGCTATCCGATTGTCGATGCTGCTATGCGTCAGCTGAATCAGACAGGGTGGATGCACAACCGCTGTCGGATGATTGTTGCCAGTTTCTTGACCAAGGATTTATTGGTTAGTTGGCAATGGGGAGAGCGCTACTTCATGCAGAAATTGATCGATGGCGATCAAACCGCTAACAACGGTGGCTGGCAGTGGAGTGCCTCTAGTGGGATGGACCCCCGTCCTCTGCGTATCTTTAACCCCGCTACCCAAGCAAAGAACTATGACCCCCATGGCCAATACATCAGAACCTGGCTGCCTGAACTAGCTGACCTCTCCACAGTTGAACTAGTAACAGGTACGATCCCCCCCAGCAAATGTAAAGCAAGGGACTATCCCCTGCCCCTTGTTGATCACAATGAACAACAGAAAAAGTTCAAAAGCCTCTACAGAGAAGGATAGAGATCCCCCTTGCTAGCGCCAGCCAGCTCTGTCCATTATCCTGACTGCCTCAGGGTTCAAACGAGCATATTCAGCAGCATTCAAACGGTCTTCTCGGAAGGCACCAAATCCTCGTACCACTGAATCAATTGCCGTCCCTGACACAACGGGATATTCATTGTTGACGCGGGCAAGAGAGTCCTGGGCTTCCCTGGAAGCAAGATATTCAATGAATTTGATGGCACCCTCAAGGTTGGGGGCATTGCGCGCTACCCCTGCCCCACTGATGTTGACATGAGTTCCCCGATCCCTCTGATTGGGGAAAAACACCCCTACCTTCTGGGCTACTTCCCTGTCCTCTGGCTTGTTGGATTTGATCAGACGGGGGAGGTAATAATGGTTGACAAAGGTTAAATCAGCTACTCCCGCTGCCACATCACGGATTTGGGCTGTATCATTCCCCTGGGGTGGACGAGCGAAGTTGGCTACTATCCCCCGTGCCCATGCTTCTGCCTTTTCCCTGCCCAGGGCAGCAATGATCGAACCCATCAAAGATTGGTTGTACACATGGTTAGAAGTACGGGAAATCAAACGACCGCGCCACTTGGGATTTGCTAAATCCTCGTAGGTGGAAAGTTCGTTGGGATTAACTTTCTCTTTGTTGTAAATAATCACCCGCGCCCGCTTAGTCAAGCCGTACCAATGTCCCCCTGGTTCGCGGAGATAACTGGGGATAGCAGCATTCAGGATGTTCGACTGGATAGGACGGAGTAACCCCTCCTGCTGAGCACGATAGAGGTTACCTGCATCGACAGTAATAATCACATCCGCAGGACTGTTAGCCCCCTCTGCTTTGATCCGAGCAATTAACTCGTCTGCCTTTGCCTCAATCAGGTTGATGCGGAAACCAGTCTGTCGTCGAAAGTTTTCATACAGAATATTGTCCGAGTCGTAGTGACGAGCAGAATAGAGATTGACTACCCCACTCTGGGCTGCCGATCGTCCTAGGTAGTTGGCTGCCCCTGCACTAATGCCGAAGATGATTGCTCTTCTAGTCCACTTGTGACTCACTGTCTAGCCTCCAACAACGTTCTAAAAATTTGATCTTTGCTGCTCTGTTAGCCAGAGTAGCTTTGGCTACACACCAAACCTGAATTGCTGTACCTACGTCCCCTACCCCGATCGTGAGGGGAGGACACTGGCAAGCAATACCCAACTCTCCCAGACGGTGGTATATTTCCCAACACTGAACCCTGTCTATTTTAGTCTGCTCTTGCAAAAAATTCATAACTATTCCTGCCAATACGGCGAAAGTAAGCCCTATCCCCTGGCTGCAACTGCGATATTAAGTCATCAGCCTCTGTCCAAATACCAAAGCTTTGTCCATCTGCCTTGCGAAAGAGGGCATAGAGCCGCTCTCCCCTGGGAGTCTGGAAAAACTCCAAAGAGACTAACTCCATCACGATAACTTCTCCCCCTTTAGCAGTAGGGACAGCCACATTCGTTTCCATAGCTATTGCTAGATATTTTCATCACCCATAGTAACATAGCCTACTGCAAATAATTTGTAAATAGGTCAAGCTAATTTTTTGCAGCTTTTACTGGGACTCCTGTTGTAGGACTTGGTTAGAGGTAGCGAGCTGGTGCTGCAGGTGAGTGATCTTTTGTTTTTGCTCCTGCAGTTTACTCTGGTAGTAGCGGGCGAGGTCAGGGTGTTGTTTTACATCGGTTTTTTCCCAGAGGTTGCGCCAGTGGTGGTAGGCTTTTTCCGCCATAATCAGCTGAATACGGGTAACTGCCGATGTAATTACAAATTGGGGGCGTAGGAGAGCGACTTTACTGCTTTCGTTCAACCAAAGGAGGGAGTCCAGGGAGGAGAGGAGTTGGGGTTGGTTGGCGCACTGGGCTTGTACCTGCTCTAGGAGTTCCCCGGGGTAGCTGTCTTGTAGTGTCCGCCCCTCTAGGAGGTCAAGGATGATTTGCCACAACTGCCGATGGTGGGACAAACTAAACTCTATGTCATGGTCAACTAGGGCAGCATAGACCTGGTCGCGATAGTCAGGGAAATGGAGAAAAATCTGTAGGAGCTGCAGTTCTGCCAATTGCAGAGTGGAGGTGGGAGTAGGGGGGGGAGGGGGAGTTTGCCAGCGGGCGTGGCGCAGTTGACGGCGGAGGTCTCTTTCCAGCTGCAGGGCGCGGTGGGCATTGCCCTGGGCAAGGCGGTAAGCACAGAGATGGAGGTAGTGATTCCTGATAGGGGCATCGGGGAGATTTTGTAAAATAGCCAGGAGGGCTTGGTGTGCTTGCAAGAACTGATCAGCTAGCTGCAGATTTCTGTTTTGCAGGGAGAGGTCAATTAGCCAGTCCAAAAATAGGGGGCTGGAGTCAAGGGCTTGTTGGTAAACAGCAGGGGAGTGGGATTGTAAGAATTCGTCGGCATCTTTTCCCCCCGGCAGCGTGAGAACCCGCAGCTGAATTGCGCCTTGATAGACCAGGTCACGGAAGTTTCCGATCGCTCGTTCTGCCGCTTTGGTGCCTGCTTGGTCACTATCGAAATTAAAGTAAAGGCGCTTGGAGGGGGTATAGCGGGCAAGTTGGAGGATTTGTTCTTTACTCAGAGCAGTACCGAGACTGGCGACTGTCTGCTGGAATCCCGCTACGTGTAACCTAATGGCATCAAAATAGCCTTCTACTACGATCGCTTGGTCTGTTGCCTGGATCGCTTGTTTAGCCCGATGGAGTAAAAATAGGGTACTGCCCTTATGAAAAAGTTCTGTTTCGGGGGAGTTGAGATATTTAGGCTGTTCTTCCCCTAAAGCTCTGCCGCCAAAGGCTATAACGTTTCCCTGACTGTCCCAGATAGGGATCATAATACGGTGGCGAAAGCGGTCATAATACCCCCTGCCGTCCGACCGGGGCACAATCAAACCTGCTTGTTCCACCAGGGCAACTGCCATACCCCGCTGTTTGACTAAGTAGCTGTAGAGGGCATCCCATCCCGGGGGGGCATAACCCAGCTGGAAATCTTTAATTGCCTCTAGGGGTAGGCGGCGCTTGTCCCTGAGATAGGCGAGGGCAGGGGCACCTGAGGGGGTAAACAGGGCATGGTGATAAAAGTTGGCTGCCAGGGCTAGCACTGCCTGGAGTTGTTGCCGCCAATGCAGTTGGGTTTGGTAATTACGGGCATAATTGTCATCCAGGGTGCGCACAGGTACGCTATAGCGCTGAGCTAGGTCGAGGACGACTTCGCTAAAGGAGCGTTGCCCTATTTCCATTAAAAATTTGATAGCATTGCCCTTTGCGCCACAACTAAAGCAGTGATACACTTTCCTGTCAGGGTCCACACTGAGAGCGGTTTGATTACTCCCCTTGTGGAAAGGACAAGCCCCGCGATAGGTTCTACCGCTTTTACGCAAGGGCACATACTCTGCCACAATATCCACCAAGTCCACCCGCTGGTTTACCTGGGCAATCATGTCAGGGTGTAGTTTGGGAGGAACCACGATCGAGGAAAGGGACACTCAACTCTATTATCGGTTGCTTTACCCCTGCTTGCAAAATCAGGAAAAGTCAGTAATTACAGGCAAAAGTCGTTTCTTTTTTCTATCCCTTACCAGGACTGAATTTTGGTGCTAAACTCCCACTGAAATTATTAGGTTGCATCCTAATTACCTATGGCGGACAATCTAATTGACACGATCGATGCCCTTTTGAGTCAGCCTTTTTGTACTACCGATCGGTCAGTGGCAGAGGAACTAGAAAAGTGGCAGGGGGAATTAGCCCAGCTACGCCAGCGTTTAACCACAGTTACAGCAGAATTAGAACGGCGTTTGCTAGAGGAAAGTTGCCGGCAAGTGATTGCCCAAATTCAAAGTCGATTAGCCGCTGCCAATAGTAATTTGTTTCCCGTTCCCCCCCAGGTAGAATATGCCACTTTTGAATTAGCGAAAACTCTCAGTGCCCTAACAGTCGCCCATACCTTTACTCTGATCAAAGAACACCTAGACCAACTCTTGAGCAGCTATCGACCAGTCTCACCTGCGATATACCAAGATGAGCAGCTCTTAAACTGGATTGACCAGCGTCTAGCTCAGCTCAAGGAACCAACTAGCATTGCCCCCTCCCAGGAGAAGGCGGACTTAGATCGGTGGCTAACGGAGGTTGCAGAGGATTGGGAGGCACAACTCTCGTTCCAACCCCCTGCCCCCACAACCATCACAACTATTGCTGTGCAAACGATCGAGGATAAGTTAAACGATTTTGCCGATCGGCTGGAGATTTCCTTTAAGATTCCTGGAGCCCAGGGAGCGGTCGCCAGTCCTAGTTTGCCTAGTTTGTCCCTCGAGGATGTCAATGATTCTTGGTTTTTGGGCATCGACTTTGGTAATACTGCTATTCGCCTGAGTTTGAGCAACCTAACTACCAATCGCGTTTATGACCTCGGTTCTTTGACAGGGGAATTACTAATTGAGGATACACCTGTCCGCCGTTACAAGTCAGTTTTACAGGTAGGTTTACCCTATCTCAGTAATGGACAATGGCGACCACTGTTGCAATGGCGAGAAGGGCAACCCCTGCCTTTGCTGGCGTTATTGAGTGGCATGCGGGGGATCATGCAAGAGGCGCGCTATCGGTTACATCATCCTAACTTGAAGAGTTTGCCCTTGTTGTTCCAGCACCTCAGCGGTGTAGTATTTGGTTATCCACCCCAGTGGGACGATGCTTATATCTTTAATCTGCGGGAGGTAATTCTCAACTGTGGCTTTTGTCAGCGTCCAGAGCAAGTCATAGCTGTTCCCCAAACTATTGCCCCTCTCCTAGAACGATTACACCGCGGGGACAGCATTACGGAGGTCACACTGTTTATAGACGGGGGGGCAAATACCACAGAGTTACTCCTGGTTAAGCCAGTGGTGGGTCAACCCCTTAGCCATGAACAATTGTTCTACCAAAGCGTTGATCAGGGGGGGGAAAATCTGTCTATGACCTTGGTGCGGGATTTTTTATTACCCCAAATGCCAGGGGCTGTTCTCCCCGATGCACCGCCCTATCATCCCCAAGTCCAAGCTTTCTTGGATTTAGCAGACCGCGCCAAGCATCACCTCGATCGGGAGGACATCTGGCTAGAGGAATGGCGGGGTTATAAACTCTCCCTAGGGCGCAGTGCCTATATCCAGCGGGTATGTCAGCCCTATGTGCAGCTACTGAATCGCCAGGTGAATAGCTTGCTGATCCGATCGGGTTTATTTGCGGACAATGTCAAAGCCGTTGTCTGTGGAGGGGGGGTCATGACCAGCAGGGTAATGCAGGAATGGGTGAAGCAAAAGTTTCCCCAAGCCTCTGTGGCAGAATTCTCCTGCAGTGCCAATGGTTTAGCAGTAGCACCCCGGTTCTATGCTCTCTTAGACCTCAGTCAACAGCAGTATTCTGACTTTTTCCTGCTCCATGAAATTTGTCAACTGGACTGGAGCCAGCCCATGCACCCAGCTACTGTCCTGCAACAGCTGCAACAGCGGGGGATCAATGTCCATGCCTGCGTCAATCGGGTGATCAGCATCCTGCAAAACAACCTGCCCAAGGGCGTTATTCCTGAAGACCCTCTAGTCATTCCCGACAGTGGCATTGAAGTATTTCGCCAAGGGGGGGGACTGTTCCAGCGCCTTGCCAACGGTTTCTATCAGGTGGTGCCCCAGCAATTGGCTTGGCTGGAAAGTTACCTCTCCCAACTGTGTAATAATTTACAACAATCAATTCGGGAGCCGATGGTATTTTCTCCCCTGCATTGATCGGTCTTTCCGAGCTCTGGTGTATGATTAGGACAGGGGGTTGGAGAGGTAGTCGTGGTGCAATTACCACAACAACTGAAAATTAACAGAGGACTAGCCAAGTACCAGGTGACTGATCACTATGCAGTTTTAGGTGCACCGCTGACAGCAGAACCAGAGGAAATCAGAAGCTGCTTCCTAGTTATTGCTAAAACTCTTCACCCCGATACGTTTCAGGGCAGTGACCGCGAGCGCCTCCTTGCCACGATGCTCTTTGCCCGCCTTATCAGTCCCGCTTACCAGTTGTTAACGAATGACCGAGCTAGGGGTGAATATTGGGCTACCCTCAAATTAGTGGTGCAAAATATCAAGAAGAAAGACGAGCAGGTGGAAATCGTCAGTCCTGTGGCGCAAAAATTCCAGAGAGAGTTCCATCCCACTTTTTATCCTAGGGTGGTAGCTAGTTTAGCGACTAATCTCTACCAAAATGTAAATAAGGCGCTAGAGACAGTGGCTGATTTGAGTGAAGTGAATTTGATTTACCTACTATCTCAAGAGACGATTACTGTGCCGAAGAAGGCAGAACCAATCACTACTGGTAATTCCTATGCTAGTGACCCAGTAGATTACGATAGCAAAATCCGCCGTGAGTTACAGATGGCAGAGCTGTTTATCGGCAAGAAGCAATGGACGGATGCCCTCAAGGAGTTGAAAGCAGCAGAGAAGAAAACCGCCGAGAGTGCAACTCTCCATTATTTGATGGGGGTGGTGTACATGAACCAGGGGTCTTTGACTATAGCGAGGAGTTCCCTGCAAAGGGCGCTGAAAATTGACCCCAATCATCAAGAGGCGAAAAAGATGCTGACGGAAGTAGAAAGAAAGATGGCAGCACCCAAACAGGAAGAGAAAAAGGGTTGGTTTGGCTTTGGTAAAAAGAAATAAGGTACGGTGTGCTATTGCCCTAGGCAGTAACCTGGGGGATTCCCTAGCAATTGTCAACCAGGCGGTGTGCACATTGCAAAGAGAGGTGGCAATTACAGCGGTGTCGCGCTGGTATAAAACCAAACCGATCGGTTATCAGAACGGCAAACCAGTGATAGTTGACCAACCTGACTTTATTAATGGCTGTGTCGTTGGCACTACCTGTTTGTCAGCGGCAGAGCTACTGGAGTTTTTGTTACAGGTGGAGCAGTCCTTTGGCAGAGTACGCACAGCAGATAAGGGGGCACGGACTTTAGATTTGGACTTGTTATTTTACGGCGATGCGATTATCAATACCCCGACGCTGCAGGTGCCCCATCCCAGAATGACCGATCGGGGGTTTGTCCTGTTTCCCTTGGCAGAAATCGCTCCGGACTGGTGGCATCCCGTGGCAAAACGATCGGTTTTACACCTTGCTCAGTCCCTTAGCCATCCTTTATGTGCCCCTATACCCTATGGAAATTTGCCTACGCAGTGTCAGTAAGACCTATGGTCGACGGCGAGTAGTACAGCAGGTGAGTGTGTCCGTTGCCCAAGGGGAAATTGTAGGGCTATTGGGACCGAATGGCGCGGGCAAGACCACGACTTTCTATATTGCTACGGGCTTGGTACAACCCGATGAAGGTTATGTCTGTTTGGGGGGCAGAGATATTACCCGCCTACCTATCCATCGCCGTGCCCGCCTGGGGATTGCTTACCTGGCACAGGAACCAACCATCTTTCGTCATTTGACCGTGGCAGAAAATCTCCTCCTAGTTATGGAACAAACCCAGGTACCCCTAGGGAAACGGCGGGAACGCCTGTATCAACTCCTGCAGGAATTTCGCCTGGAACATGTTGCCCATAGCTTGGGTATTCAGGTCTCCGGGGGGGAACGTCGCCGTACTGAAATTGCTAGAGCTTTGGCTGTGGGCATAGAGGGCCCTAAGTTCTTATTACTGGATGAACCTTTTGCTGGTGTTGACCCGATCGCCGTTGCGGAAATTCAAGAAATTATGGCAGTGCTCAAACAAAGAAACATAGGCATTCTAATTACCGACCACAACGTGCGAGAGACCCTAGCAGTAATCGATCGGGCTTACATCATGCGAGACGGGGAAATTTTGGCAGCGGGCAATAGTCAAGAGTTATCAGCAAATCCCCAAGTGCGGAAATACTACTTGGGGGAGCGGTTTCACTTTTAGCAACCAATCATTTGCTATACCCGATCGGGCTTCAGCATTGTCCAAGCTAGCAGAATGCCAACAATTGCCCCTACTGCCATAGCGGAGAAGACCAAATTATAGGAGCCAAACAGATCGCGAATACGCCCTGCTAGCAGCGTCCCTACTAGGGCACCACAGCCATAGGCAGTAAAGACAATACCATAATTTTGGGCATACTGCTCTGGCGCAAAAAACTGTAGAGTAATCGTAGGAGCCATCGCCAGCCAGCCCCCCAAACAAAACCAAAATAGACAAAAAGCCACCAGATAATTGATCACCTGTCCAACGGTGCTGTTTGCCATTAGAATACAGGCAAGCAAAATTAAAACGTAGGAGAAAATAGCCACATAACGAGGGGGAAAGCGGTCAGCCAACCAGCCAAACAGAGGACGGCTTACCCCGTTAAACACAGCAAACAGCGCTACACTGCCAGCGGCTACAGTAGGACTAATTTTAATCACTTCCTGTCCAACGGGACTAGAAATACCGATCGCACTCAAGCCAATCAAAGTACCAATGCTGTAACAGAGCCACAGACCATAAAATGCCCGACTTTGCCACAGACTAGAGGGATAGACAGTGGTAGACCCCACCACCTCGCTTACTTTGCTAGGGGGAGACCAATTCCTAGGGGGTAAGCCCATAGCAGCGGCAATCCTCAGAATCACTGCCATAAACACTACCCCCAATACCCGCAACGTCAGACGGACACCATAGGTAGTAATGAGCCAATTGGCCAGGGGAGCCGTAATAATAGGGGAAAGACCAAAGCCCACGATCGTCAATCCTACCGCCAAGCCTTTGCGGTCGGGAAACCACCGCGACGATACCAACAGGGGCACACCGTAGGTAATACCAATGCCTGAGCCTGTGATCACCCCATAGGAGAGAAGCAAAAGGGGCAAACTGTCGGCAAAGCTGGCGAGAATATACCCCAGTCCCACAAGTCCCCCCCCGATCGCTGTTACCCGTCTTGTGCCCAGGCGGGGGATGTAAAATCCTGTAATCGGCATCAACAGAGAGTAGAAAAACAAAGCAAAGGTATAGGGCAAGAGACTAGCTGTGGCATTCAGACCAATTTCCTGTTCCAGGGGTTTTCGAAAAATACTCCAGGCATAGACAGTCCCCAGGCACAGCATGACTATCATACCCAGGGGAATGACCAGCCATCTTCGCTGATTGACCATAGATGAAATTTGCACAAAGCACCAATATTCTAAGGTCTTACCCTTGCATATTTAAGAAATTCTGCTATTTTATGTTCATCCAAAGCGACTTATAGTTGCCGGGTTTAGACAAATGTGGTACCAGAGAGCTTTTGCGGGAGTGTGAGGATGTCCATGAGTGTGGAAGATGCCTTAGTAATTGTCGATGCTGTGTTACAGCAAAAACGGTTAAGCAACGTCCAGGAACTGTTATTTCGCCAAGCCTGGGAGGGTAAAACCTACGTAGAGATCGCCGAAGCTTCCGGCTATGATGCTTCCTACATAAGAGATGTGGGCTACAAACTCTGGCAGTCCCTCTCTAAGGCATTAGGGGAAAGAGTGTCCAAAAATAACTTACAAGTAGTATTCCGTCGCCAATTAGCGCGGCGGCAGCAGCAGAGTACACCCACCACCACCCCAGAAATACGCTTTGTCCCCCCTACCCCCGATGGGCGCTATATTGATTGGGGCAAAGCCCCTGATACCAGTCTCTTCTTTGGCAGGGGCAAGGAGCTAGGGGAATTAACCCAATGGATTCAAGCTGACCAATTGAGACTGATCGGTATCTTTGGCATTGGTGGCATAGGCAAGACTCTCTTTACCATCAAGTTAGCGGAACAGGTACAAGGGGATTTTCAGTATATTATTTGGCGCTCCCTGACCCATGCCCCCACACCCCAAGAACTCCTCCTTGACCTGCTTTACTTCTTCGGGCAGGCCAGTAATGGCAATTTAGACACTCTGCTTTCCCTCTTGATGAATCATTTGCGGCAGCACCGCTGTCTGCTGATCTTAGATGGGGTAGAAGGAATAATGGCAGGGGGGAAAACTACAGGTACCTACTTACCTGGCTATGAGGCTTTTGGCGAAATTTTCCGCCAGGTGGGAGAAGTCAAACACCAAAGCTGTCTGTTGCTCAACGGTAGGGAAAAACCCGACGAACTTGCTCCCCTCGAAGGGGAAACGGTCCGCTCTATTCAACTGCAGGGGTTAGAAGAGGAGGCTCTCAGTATTTTTGCCAAAGGTCTGTCTGACCCCAGTGCTGCTAGGGAACTGATGGAGTTCTATGGCGGTAATCCCATGGCACTCAAGGTTGTCTTCCGCTCGATTCAAGAACTGTTCGACGGCAATATTGCCGAATTCCTTGCCCAGAATACCCCTGTCTTTAGCAGTATCCGTCAGCTACTAGACCAACAATGGCAACGGCTGACAGAGGTGGAGCAGCAGATCATGTTTTGGCTGGCTATCAATCAAACTCCTGTCTCCCACAAGCAGCTACAGTCAGATATGTCCGTTAATGGCAATTGCCCAGGGCTGTTGGAAGCTCTCTATTCTCTGAAGTGGCGGTCGTTGATTGAAAAACGATCGGGGGGGTTCACGCTGCAGCCCGTAGTGATGACCTACATCTTGGAGCACTTGGTGAGTGAAGCCTTTATTTCTATCACCACAGGCAATCTGAGTTTTCTCTCCCAATATTTGTTGATCCGTCCCAGTTCTCCTCCGCCCATCCGTGAACGCCAGGTGCGATTTATCATGTATCCCCTAGTACAGCGACTGACCACTAGCTTTGCTAGCCGCGACCTCCTGGCTGCCCATCTCACTAACCTCCTGACTGGTAATGACCAAAATCTGTCTAACTACTGCTCGATGAATCTAAGGCTGCTCTTGCAACAGTTGCAAGTAACTTCTACTACCGCTAACCTCGCAGTGTAGAGCTTAGGTGTTTTTGGGGTCGGAACTACGGGTGGCAAATCTGTAGATGCTAGTCTTCACTAGGGCACTTTCTTGCTTACTCAGCTTAACCAGGGCACTGCCACCCTTTTTCTCCTCTTGCCGACTAACCTTTGCTTTGGGGATGACCAGGGTTGTGGCAACAGTTTTCGCCTTACTGCCATACTTGCGCTCTGCATCTTCATTCATTAGAGAGTTGACAAGGGAAAAACAGGCGTAGGGTACGACTACTGCCATGGAGGTCAGTAATAAAACGCTTTCCCAGTACATCCTCGCTGTGAAAATCTAAATATTGTTCCTTAATCGTAGCACACTTTTCCCCTCTGTCTAGTCCCCAGGCATCAGTATAAAGAGTTGGCAGATCGCTCCGGGGCTAGCTAGGTTATCATAGGGAAGTTCTCACAAATTGCTGCCATGATCCACGAAGTTTTCATGCCTGCCCTTAGCTCGACGATGACGGAAGGGAAGATCACCGCTTGGCTTAAATCCCCTGGGGATAAGGTGAAAAAGGGGGAGACAGTCCTGGTGGTGGAATCGGACAAAGCTGACATGGATGTGGAGAGTTTTTATGACGGCTATCTAGGGCAGATTCTAGTCCCTGCTGGCAGTAATGCGCCTGTCGGTGCGGTTCTAGCCTACATTGCTGACACGGAAGCAGAGTTACAAAATTTACCATCTGCCTCTCCCGCTAACACCACGACAACACCAGCTAAAGTTGCTGTTAGTACCGAGGTAGCGACAACCGCTACTGTGGAAGAGCGCAATGGCGAGCGGGGCCGGGTGATTGCTAGCCCTAGGGCAAAGAAGTTGGCAAAGGAACAGGGAGTTGATCTAGCCACGATCGTGGGGACAGGACCCCACGGCAGAATCACGGCAGCGGATGTCTTACAATCTCGTCCACCTGAGGCAGCCAAGGTAGTTACAGCTCCCCCCTCTGTCCCAGTAGCAACTGCTCCTGCAACCAAGGCAGAAGTTAAGCCCCTGACAACCTTGCAGCAGGCGGTAGTACGGAATATGAATGCTAGCCTGGAGGTACCTGTTTTCTACGTCGGCTATACAATCACCACGACTGCCCTCGATCGTTTGTATAAGCAGGTCAAATCCAAGGGCGTGACTATGACGGTGTTATTAGCTAAGGCAGCAGCACTCACCCTCCAGAAGCATCCTATTATCAATGCCTACTATACCGATCGGGGGATCGCCTATCGCGGGGAAATCAATATTGCCGTGGCGGTAGCAATGGAGGATGGGGGTCTGATTACCCCTGTGTTAAAGGATGCAGACAAGACGGATATTTACTCCCTTGGGCGGCAGTGGCAGTCCTTGGTAGAACGGGCAAGACAGAAGCAGCTCCAGCCCCAGGAATACACAACGGGAACTTTTACTATATCGAACTTGGGAATGTATGGAGTCGATCGGTTTACAGCCATTCTGCCGCCGGGCACGGGGGCAATTTTAGCTGTGGGGGCATCCCAACCCAGGGTAGTGGCAACTCCAGAGGGAGCAATCATAGTCAGGACCCAGATGGAAGTTAATCTCACCTGTGACCACCGCACAATCTATGGTGCCCAAGCTGCCCAGTTCCTCAAAGACCTCGCCGACCTCATAGAAAACCAAGTGGAGCAATTGACCCTTTGAGCCGTCCCTTTATTGTCCTTGCCTCTGCTTCTACTTCTCGTCGCCGCATTCTACAACAGGCGGGGATTGACCCCATCGTGTGGCCCAGCAACTTCGACGAAGACCAAGTGAAGGCGGAAGATGCCGATACCCTCGTGACTATCCTTGCCCAGAGTAAGGCAGAAATGGTAGCCCCCAAGTTTGTGGGACAAGCGGCTTTAGTGTTGGGATGCGACTCTGTCCTAGAGTTAAGTTCAGGTGTCTACGGCAAACCCGAAACTATCGCTAATGCGCTCAAGATGTGGGAACAGATGCGGGGGGGCAAAGGGACATTGGTCACGGGACATTGTTTAATTGATGTCCTGCATAACCGCCGTGTCGTCAAAGCCAAGCGCAGTACTGTCTATTTCGCTAATGCCACCGATCGGGAAATTGAGGAATACATCCACACCAAGGAGCCGCTGCACTGCGCTGGTTGTTTCACTTTGGAAGGCTTGGGGGGCTGGTTTATCGATCGGATTGAGGGTTGTTCTAGCAACATTTTGGGTTTAAGCTTACCCCTGCTGCGGCAGATGCTAAAAGAATTGGGCTATAGTTTGAGCTTCACCAGTGATAGAAAAGTGTATTTAGTTTGAGGTAGTTGCTAAATAATTCTGCACAAACTTACGCCAATTACGTTCTGCCATAATTTCATCCTGTTGTGCTTCCGCGAGGAAATTGTAGAGATATTCTTTTCTTACCCAGGGAAAATTTGGTGACCGATCGCACTCTTGATAGACTTCTGCCCTTAACTGGAAAATTCGCCATTCTTGACCATCGAAACGCCAAAACTCTGGCACACCCAGGGCAGCATACAGATTGTTTTTGTCAATATCAGAGTGGGTAATGTCCACCCCTATAACTAAGTCAGGGGGAGGATCGGACTGCAAATCTACTTTACACCCTGCTACCTGGGGTTGATTTTGTATGTAATAGGCATTGTCAGGTTCTGCTCCCAGTTGTGGGTCTTGCCGATCTAGGGTAGTAGAGCGCAGGGATTTTAATTTCAAGCCTGTTTCCCCCACCAAAATGCGCACAAATAAACCAAGTAGTTCCCTAAAGGACTCATGTTCTTCTAGGGGCATAGTAATTTCGAGAACACCACGATCGTAAGTCAGACGCGCGGCTCTAGTTTGCGGTAAAGCCTGCAAAATTTGTTGATAGGATTGCCAGGTTAAATGGTGGAGGGTAACCCGTTTTTCTCCTATCACTTCTGTTAGGGGTAGGGTGGTTGTTTTCATTGTGCTTGTTGCCCCAAGTAATCTCGTACAAACTGGCGCCAGTTTTGCTCTGCTACTACTTCATCCTGCTCTGCCTCTGCTAGGAAATTGTACAGGTATTCTTTCTTAACCCAGGGAAAAGTCGGTGACCGATCGCACTCTTGATAACTCCCTTCCCCTAGCTGCAAAATCCGCCACTCCTTGCCATCAAAACGCCAGAATTCTGGCACACCCAAAGTGGCATAGAAGAGGTTTTTATCAATATCAGAGTGAGTGATGTCCACTTCCACCACTAAATCAGGGGGGGGATCGATAGCAAAATTTACCTTGCGTCCTGCCACTTGGGCGTAATTTTGGATGTAGTAGGCACAGTCAGGCTCAGCACCGCGATTTAAGTCCGCTCGGTCGATCGTTGTTGACCCCATGGTTTTCACTTTCATGCCCATTTCCACCACAAGAATGCGAATAAATAATTCAATGAGGCAGCGATAGAATTCATGTTCTTCTAGGGGCATAGTAATTTCCAAAACACCACGATCGTAAGTCAGCCGCGCGGCTCTAGTCAGGGGTAAAGCCCGCAAAATTTGCTGATAGGACTGCCAAGATAAATGATGGAGGGTAACCCGTTTTTCTCCTATCACTTCTGTTAGGGGTAGGGTGGTTGTTTTCATAGTGTTTGCTGCCCCAAGTAATCTCGTACAAACTGCCGCCAGTTTTGCTCTGCTAACACTTCATCCCGTTCTGCCTCTGCCAGAAAATTGTACAGGTATTCTTTTTTAACCCAAGGAAAAGTCGGTGACCGATCGCACTTCTGGTAACTCCCTTCCTTCAGCTGGAAAATCCGCCACTCCTTGCCATTAAAACGCCAGAATTCTGGCACACCCAAAGTGGCATAGAAGAGGTTCTTATCAATATCAGTGTGAGTAATGTCTACTTCCACCACCAAATCAGGGGGGGGATCGATAGCAAAGTTTACCTTGCGTCCCGCCACTTGGGCGTAGTTTTGGATGTAGTAAGCACAGTCAGGCTCAGCAGCGCGATTTAAGTCCGGTCGCTCGATCGTTGTTGACCCCATGGTTTTCACTTTCATGCCCATTTCCACCACAAGGATGATGATAAACCGCTCAATCAAGCGCATAAAAAACTTATGGTCTTGTAAAGGCATAGTAATTTCTAAAACACCCCGATCGAAGGTCAACCGCGCGGCTCTAGTTAGCGGTAAAGCCTGTAAAATTTGTTGATAGGATTGCCAAGTTAAGTGATGGAGGGTAACCCGTTTCTCTCCTATTATTTGCTTGACACTAGGTGCAAAAGTTACCATGATTGTCTAACTAACCATGTCGTTTTTGATGCCACCGCCACGCATCGGTCAAAATTTGTTTTAACTCATAGTAGCGGGGTTGCCAACCTAAAATTTGCTTAGCCTTGTCACTACTGCCCACTAGGATAGGGGGATCACCAGGTCGCCGATCGGTCATCACTACAGTAATTGATTTGCTACACACCGTTTGCGCACAGTCAATCACTTCTTTCACAGAAAAACCATTGCCGTTACCCAGATTAAAGGCATCACTAGGATTACCCGCTAACAGATACTCTAATCCTAAAACATGGGCTTCTGCTAAATCCATTACATGAACATAGTCCCTAATACAAGTACCATCATGAGTAGGGTAATCCGTGCCGTAAATCGAAATTGCCGATCGTTTGCCCAAAGCGGCATAGAACACCAAAGGAATGAGGTGAGTTTCAGGATTGTGGTCTTCACCAAGGCGGGCTTGGGGGTCAGCACCAGCCGCATTAAAATAACGGAAAATCACCGATCGGATGCCATAGGCACCTTCCAAGTCCGTTAGCATTTGTTCCACCATTAGTTTTGATTTACCGTAGGGATTAATTGGTTGCTGGGGGTGAGTTTCAGGGATGGGAATTACTTGGGGAACTCCATAGGTAGCACAGGTAGAAGAGAAGATAAAGTAGGGGACACGATGGGCTACCATTGCTTCTAACAGGGTGAGACTTCCCCCCACATTATTGCGATAATACTTAGCAGGTAATTGCACAGATTCCCCCACATAGGCGTAGGCGGCAAAATGGAGAACTGCACCGATTTTATAGTTAGTAAAAATTTCATCTAGTAAAACCCGATCGTTGACATCCCCCTGGACCCAATCCACCTGTAATACATCCGTTAAAAAATCGCGATGTCCATACACTAAGTTATCTAGGACCAAGACATCATAACCTCGTTCCTGTAGTGCTAGCACACAGTGAGAACCAATGTAACCCGCACCACCAGTAACTAATATTTTCATCATTTCTTAAAACAGGGCATAGTGGGAGAATGAGTCGTAGCACAGGCATTTAAGGCAAGAATTAGCTGTTGTAATCGCCCATAACTGCGTTGGTCAAAGTATAGCAATAGTCGCGGCAGTTCCAGGAGATGGGGTTCATTCTTTTCCTTTGCCAGGGCCTTAGATTTCTCAATTTCCCCCTTCACCACAATATCACTAAATTCACGGTTGAGACGGCGCAAATCCGCATCGCTAATATCCTGGCACAGCCGAATTACTAATAAATCGTCCACCCAGCGGCTGGAGTGGTAAACTTTATAGAAATTCTTGATACTCTCACAGGCATCCCCCACATCATCAGTGATGTAGTACAAATATCGATCTTCAGGACTGATTAAGTTGCGCTTGACCAGATGGTTGGCAATATAAGCGTCCCACTGTCGCCAGTAATCCCCCCCTACCTTATCAATTAAAACTAGGGGTTTTGGTGTTGATTTGCCTGTCTGACACAAAGTTAAACACTCAAAAAATTCATCCTGGGTACCAAATCCCCCTGGGAACAAAGCAATAGCATCACTTTCCTTTAAGAAAAATAATTTGCGCGTGAAGAAATAGCGAAACTCAATCAACCGATCGGAGCCATCAATAAATTCGTTGTGGGACTGCTCAAAGGGTAAAGAAATATTTAGCCCAAAGGAATGTTCCTGCCCCGCCCCTTCATTGCCTGCCGCCATGATACCCCCCCCTGCCCCTGTCAGCACCATAAACCCGCACTCCGTGATACAACGGGCAAAATTTACTGCCTGCTGATATTCTGGCTCTTCCCTCCCCATGCGCGCTGACCCAAAAATGCTCACCTTCCTCACACGCCGATAGGGATGGAAGACTTTTAATCCCCTCTCCATGTCCTCCAGGGCACCACTCATCAGCTTCCAGTCTAGGCGCTCTACTTCCCGCTGACTCAACTCCGTAATCACCCGCAGGGCGCGGAAAATAAACTTACGGTGGGGCATGTCCTCTAAGCGATCGAGTAACCTCTCCGTGGCGTGGCGTAGTGCTCTAATTTCGGCGCTGGAAACCATGCAATCTTACTTGACATGACAGGGCTTAATCAGTATATTATGATTTTTGCGACAAATTTTTCGTCATTTAGCAGCACCCCTGCTAGTTGTTTGTAAGGAGATAGATAGTGGCTCGGATTGCAGGCGTTGACCTACCCAGGGATAAGCGCGTGGAAATTGGTTTGACCTATATTTATGGGATTGGTTTGACCAGTTCCCGTAAGATTTTAGCGGCAACGGGGGTAAATCCCGACACCCGCGTTAAGGATTTAAGTGACCAGGAGGTAGCGGCTCTGAGGCAGGAAATAGAGGAGAACTACCAAGTGGAGGGGGACCTAAGGCGGGTAGTGGGCTTGAGTATCAAGCGCTTGATGGATATTGGCTGCTATCGAGGTCGTCGCCACCGTATGGGTCTACCTGTGCGAGGACAGCGGACGCGTACCAATGCCCGCACCCGTAAGGGGGTAAGACGCACAGTTGCTGGCAAGAAAAAGGCTCCAAGTAAGAAGTAGAAAGGATGTAGGAAAGGTATGGCTACTCGGCAAGGGCGGAAATCAGGACCGCGCAAACCCAAACGCAATGTGCCCAATGGGGTGGCATATATTCAGTCCACCTTCAATAATACGATTGTCACTATTGCCGACACTGCTGGGGACGTAATTTCCTGGGCATCGGCGGGGTCAAGTGGCTTCAAGGGAGCGAAAAAAGGAACACCCTTTGCCGCGCAAACAGCAGCAGAAAGTGCAGCAAAACGGGCGATCGAGCAGGGGATGCGCCAAATTGAGGTGATGGTATCTGGTCCAGGGGCGGGGCGGGAAACAGCAATTCGTGCTCTGCAGGCAGCGGGCTTAGAGATCACCCTCATTCGCGATATTACTCCTATTCCCCACAATGGTTGTCGTCCTCCCAAACGGAGAAGAGTATAGATCGGGCTATGGCTAACTTTCAGGTGGAATGTGTAGAGTCCTACACTGACAAATCCAAGTCCCAGTACAGTCGCTTTGTCATCAGTCCCCTCGATCGGGGGCAGGGGCTCACAGTGGGCAATGCTTTGCGGCGGGTTCTCCTGGGTAACTTGCCGGGAGCGGGGATTACGGCAGTACGGATTGCGGGGGTGAGCCATGAGTATTCTACCGTACCTGGGGTCAGGGAAGATGTCATGGATTTGATGCTCAACCTCAAGCAGATTACCCTCAAGTCCCACAGTTCTGACCCCCAAATTGGGCGCATTGTGGCGCGGGGTCCCTGTACCGTGACAGCAGGGGACTTCAACCTACCCTCGGAAGTAGAAGTGGTCAATCCCGCCCAGTACATTGCCACGGTAGCGGAGGGAGCGGTACTGGAACTGGAATGCAAGATTGAAACCGGAGTAGGCTATCGGATGGTCAATCGGAACAAGGAAGATGGACTGTCCATTGACTTTCTCCAGATTGATGCCGTATTCATGCCGGTTAAAAACGTGCGCTACTTTGTGGAAGATACACGGGTGGGGGGAGTAACCAAGGACAAGCTGGTTATGGAAATTACAACAGATGGCAGTATCACCCCCCAAGAGTCCCTATCCCAGGCAGCGCAAATTTTGGTGGGGCTATTTAGTCCCTTGCAGGAGATCACGCTGATTCAGCCCCAGGGCAAGGCAGAGCAAGAGGACAGCGAAATTAAGCACATCCACATCGAGGAACTGGGTCTATCGGTACGGGCATACAACTGCCTCAAGCGTGCCCAGATCAACACAGTGGCAGACCTGATGGTGTATAGCCAGGAAGACCTGCTGGAGATCAAAAATTTTGGGCAAAAGTCGGCTGAAGAAGTAGTAGAAGCCCTCAAAAACAAGCTCGGTCTGACTCTACCGGAAACCAAATCACAGAAAGGAAACTAACATGCGTCATCGTCGTAAAGTACCCAAGTTAGGCAAAGCTGCGGACCAGCGGAAAGCCCTCCTGCGCTCCCTGGTGACGGAGTTGCTCCTGCGGGGGCAAATAAAAACCACAAGGGCAAGGGCTGATGCCATGCGCCCCTGGGTGGACAAGATGATTGGGTTAGCCAAAGAAGGCACACTCCACGCGCGGCGGCAAGTGATTGCCTATCTCTACCCTAGGGAAGTGAAACAGGAGAACGACCAAGTACGGACACTGGTACAGTTGCTCTTTGATAAAGCCCAGGAACGCTATGGTGATCGCCAGGGAGGCTATACCCGTATTTACCGCACTGTGTCCCGCCGGGGGGATAACGCTGAGATGGCAATCATCGAGCTGGTCTAAGTATGCTGGAGTGGGTCATGGCGAGGATTGCTCTGCTGCTGCAGTATGTGGGTACAAATTACTGTGGATGGCAACGACAGCCCCATGACCCCAGTATTCAAGAGGTACTAGAGGACACGATCGCTTCTGTCTGCGGTCATCCTGTCACCCTACACGGAGCAGGGCGTACGGATACAGGGGTACATGCAGCGGGTCAGGTGGCACACTTTGACACTACCTCTACGATTCCTGCCGATCGGTGGGCCCGCATTCTCAATGCTCGTCTGCCCAAGGACATTTTGGTAAGGGAGTCGGCAGAAGTTCCTCTGACTTGGCACGCCAGGTTTTCTGCCCTCTGGCGCAAATATCGCTATACCCTCTTCACCGCAGCTATCCCCAACATCTTTGTCCGTCCCCTCAGTTGGCACTATTATTACTATCCCCTAGATGTGGAGCGGATGCAGGCAGCTCTTGCCCCGCTAGTGGGGGAACGGGAGTTAAAAGCATTTCAACGATCGGGTTCCCGTCGTCCCCATGCCCGCCTAGAGGTGAAGGAAGCCAAGTGCTGGCAAGACCGCGACTTTGTCCTCGTGGAAGTAAAAGCCAGTGGGTTTCTCTACGGTATGATGCGTTTATTAGTGGGGATGTTGGTGGAAGTAGGGTCAGGGCGCAAATCCCTGCAGGAGTTTACTGACATCTGGCAACAGCAGCGGCGCAGTGCGGTAAAATATGCGGCTCCACCCCAAGGCTTGTGCTTGTTGGGAGTAGGGTATCCCGAATCTCCCTTTCAATGGCAAGATCAACCTTTTGCTTATCTTATATAACTGCTATGGACAACAAAACCTATTTACCCAAAGAAATTACGCCCAAGTGGTATCTCATTGATGCCGAGGGACAACGCCTCGGTCGTCTGGCAGCCAGAATTGCCATGATTTTGCGGGGCAAGGATAAACCGACCTACACGCCCCACCTAGATACGGGTGACTATGTGATTGTGATTAATGCTGACAAGGTGGTAGTCACGGGTAAAAAGCGGACGCAAAAAATCTATCGCCGTCACTCTGGTCGTCCAGGGGGGATGAAGATGGAGACTTTTGCCAAGTTAATAGAACGGTTACCAGCTAGGGTGTTGGAACATGCTGTTAAAGGGATGTTGCCCAAGGGGACCCTAGGACGGCATCTATTTACCAAACTCAAAGTCTATGCTGGACCCCATCACCCCCACAGCGCTCAGCAACCCGAAGTTTTGCAAATTAACACCATTCCAGGAGGTAAGTAATGGCACAGGCAACAAATCGCGTTGTGTACTGGGGGACGGGACGACGGAAAGCAGCGGTCGCGCGGGTGCGTTTGGTGCCGGGTACAGGGCAAGTAATTATCAACGGTCGTCCTGGGGATCAATATTTGCAGTTTAATCCCATTCACATTGAGGGTGTAAAAGCTCCCTTAGCAACCCTGGGGTTGGAAAATGAATACGATGTGCTGGTGAACGCCCACGGTGGCGGTGTGACGGGGCAGGCAGATGCTATTCGTCTAGGAGTAGCGCGAGCACTCTGTGAACTCAGTCCTGACCATCGCAAGCCCCTCAAGGTGGAAGGTTATCTGCGGCGTGACCCCCGTTCCAAAGAAAGGCGGAAATACGGCTTAAAGAAAGCCCGCAAAGCTCCCCAATACTCCAAACGTTAGGTTTCCATAGCAGGGGCGTAAGCTTTGAGGAGTTCGCTGATCTGGGTGACCAGGTCAGCTTGCTTTTGGGGGGTGAGGGCAACTCGATCCTCTGGGCGAGGGCGTTGCTGGTTGAGGAGGATTGCCTCCTCGACTCGCTGTACAATCACGTCGTAGAGTTCTTTTTGCGCCCGTTCCTCTTGGTAGCGTGCACCCTCTTGGGTAGTGGCGTAAAGGGGGGGAAGGCGATTGAGGGCATAGGCAGCAATGTCACTGAGGTTGAGGGACAGCCCGTTGGTTTCCAGTTCCGCAATTCGCCGAATGGCATAGTCTAAAACTAGCTCTTCCATGATGTTCACAAACTGTTTGCGGGGCACTGCCACAACTTCCCCTGTCAACAGCGCACCCATTAACCGATCGAGAGCCATGTACTCCTCAACCGACAGTTCCTCATCGCTGTCACAAATCCTGCCCACCTCTGCTTCCATAGCGGGAGTTAGGTAACCGTCTTTGAGGGCTTGATCCACGATTTTGATAATTCGCTTTGGTTGCACTGCAGCCAATCCCCTAGCAGTTTTATTTATCTTAGCAATAATAATATAGTAGACCTCTGTAAATGTCGGGTTAGGCCTAGGGGACTTCTACTGAAATAATCCCTTTTTGGTCAAGGCAGGTTTGGAAAGTCCCATCTTGACTGAAGAAGATAATACAGCGTAAACTCAACCCTGTCTCTGGGATTAGGTCCTGCCAAGGCACAGCAACTTCTAAGCAGTTCGCTAGTTTTACTATTGTCTTCGTTTCCCGCCTTTGCCATTGGTGAAAAGGAACAGCTTGCCAAAGTGTGGCTTGCTCAGATTGGGGCACAATCGCCAAGTGGTGATGGAAGAGGTAGTTAGCGGGGGCAACATCAGGGACATGGTGGAGGGGAATGGGGCTGATGAAGTGAATGCGACCGGGGTAAAAGAAGCACAGATGGACATGGGGCAATTTCCCCAGTTCCGTACTGACGAAATCCAGACGCAGATAGAAGTAAAAGTGGTTATAGCCATACCAGAGTTTCCTCAGGGTGACATTGTGGGTGGGGTCACCGCTAATGATGTTGATGTCTCGGTGGTAGCCATGGCGCCAATAGCAGTCATTGCCTAGACCATCAAGAGTAGGCGTAAGGTATTTGTGCCAGGGGTGGGAACTGTCTTCCGGCGGCAGGGGGTAGAGTAAACTGACAGGGATGCTTTCATTCACTGCTCGATAGACTGCCTGCAGGTGCTCGCGGAACAAACACTCGAACTCAGGATCAGGGCAGGTGTGTTGTCCAAAACAGAGAAACCAGCTACTGTTTTCCGCTTCGTAGAGACGTTCCCAAGCTTCTGGATTGTTGGTAGGAGTAGCTTCTGGGTGTTGGGAGAGGAGTTGCCGCGTTCCATGCAGGAGTTCCCAAGCTCGATTTTGCCCCAATGTCCCAATCCAGGGGGTAAAACCCGCTTCTACCCAAGAACCACTGTGGAGTTGGTGGGGAGGAATACGTTCTTTGGGGGGATAGCGGTCAATAAATTCCGAAATGGTGGTGGTTTTCAGCCAGGGTGCTTGGGTGAGACAGTAGCCTAGCAGGGTTAAAAATTCCTGCCCCTGATCGGGGTAGGCATCCCAGCAGGTTTCCCCAGGGGAAATAGTGACTAGCCAGGGACGATCGCTTCTGTGGCGTTGCTGGGCACGATAGATAACCTTGAGGTGGTCCATCAAATCTTGACAAGCAGCCTGGGCAGACAGGGTGGGGTAGCTATAACGGATTAAATCCGATAGGCGTTGGTCGCGGAATACAATTGCCAATTCCCCCTGATTGGTCTCCAAGCGATACGGCTGGTAGAGAAGGTGGGGGCTAAGTACGTTGCCCTGGGCATCCCGCCAGAAATAATGACCCAGTGTCCAGCCCAGGATACTCTCATCTGTAATTAGCCAGCGATAACCCTGTTTCGCAATAGGGCATAGGATGCCAGGGCTAACCCCCTGTTCCGCTGCCCAAAAACCCAGGGGACGGCGGTAAAAATGCTGTTCATAGATTTGCCGACCCCGTTGTAATTGACCCCCTATATCCACGTCCCAGCGCACTTTTGTTCCTGGTGTTAATAGTTGGGGATGAGCCGCCTTGCCAGCCTGGGTATCCCAGAGGAGGGGTAGAAGCGCATGGGTGTAGGAGCTACCCAAAATTTCAATCCTACCTTGGTCTTGTAGTTGCCGATGTTTGGGAATGATCTGACCCAAAATCTGCCGCTGTTTGGCGTAGATAAATTGTCGATCGCTCAGACTAAAGTTTTTGCCCTGCTCTAACCAGGTTTGCACTTGCCGATCGGGTAATGCCGTCACCAGCCAACAGAGGTTATGCCAAGCTACCAGGTCACTGTAGTCCTGTTCCTGCCAGCGTTGTAAACAACCCTCTACTCCCCAGTAGTAGTGCTGCTCCCACAGTTCTTGGTAGCGAGGGTAGGGAAAAATAAGATGGGCGGGGTGGGCAGTAAAGCAATGTGCCAGTGCTAGCCGCTTGTGCTTATCCGTGAAATGGGGGGAAAGGAGAACTTCCAAAAGCGGATCAAAACCTGTACCGAGGGCATAGTCTTGTAACTGCAAAATAGAACTAGGTAGAATATTGATGGTTTGGCGCAGTTCGGGATAAAGCTCTACAGGGCGCAGGACATGGAGGTAATCTTTCACACCGTAAAGTCGTGCCCAGGGCTGACGGTATCTTCCGATGGGAAAATCTCTGCAGACGGGGTGGTAGTGGTGCCAGACTAACGCAACATGGAGAGGAAAGGACATAGGGTGAAGACTGGCAATACCTATACAAATTGTGGCATACCTTTAACAATTGTTTTGTTGGTAATTACACTGGCAAGCTGTCTCCCTGTGGTAGGACAAGCCCCTGTTATCGACCCCCAACGCGCCCAGTTTTTACCCCTCAGTGCCACAGCGGAAATCAAGGGCAGAAGGTTTCGCCTGGAAGTAGCCCGCACACCCCAGCAGCAAGCACGGGGGTTGATGTTCCGTCCCCCCCTAGCACCGGATCAGGGCATGGCATTTCCCTACCCTACCCCCCGCCCCCTAGCTTTTTGGATGTACAACACTCCTGTCCCCTTGGATATGATCTTTCTGGAACGGGGTGTAGTCAAAGCTCTTGCTCCTAATGTGCCCCCCTGTACTACTGACCCTTGTCCTGTCTATCCCCCTGGCGGTGTGGTGGGAGATTTGGTAATTGAGTTGAGAGCTGGCACGATCGAGAAATTAAACCTACAGGTGGGGGACAAAATCAAACTGCAAGGGATTTAGAGAAGTAACCACAGGGGCAAAGTGAACATCAGTAGTATGGTACCAACCGATAGAGCGCTAACGGTTAATTCTCGATCGAGTTCGTAGACTTCTGCTAAAACGACTGTGGCAAAGGCAGGGGGCATAGCCATTTCCAATAATAAAATCCGACGGGGCATAGTTTCTATGGCAATGAAGTGGGAAACTACTGCAAATATCAAGGGTACGATTGCCATTTTGATTACTACGCTCCCCCAGGCTCTTCCCCAGTAGGCGAGATGCTTGACACCCCCAAGCCGCATGCCGATTAGGAGTAAAGAAAACCATACCATCCCCCAACCGATCGTTTTGAGGGGTAGTAAAACTATTGTAGGCAGAGACCAGCGGCGTAAAATTAGCCCCAATCCTAAACTCCATAAAGTGGGATTTTGTAGTAACTCCCGCCACCAAGGGTAGGACTGTTTTGCCCCACATTGGGAGGCAATTACTACCCCCAAACCAAAGGAGCCAAACAAAGTGCCCAACAAATCATAGAACAATGCCCAGGCGAAATGCTTTTCTCCCCCAACCGCCAATGCCACAGGATAACCGATGTAGCCAGTGTTGCCTACCATCGCCGCCAGTAGAAAGCTGGCCTTACTTTTTATTTCCCAGTTTCTGTCTTTTATAGATAGCCATGCGATCGTCAAGCCGCCTAAAATTCCCCCCCAAGCCACGATCGGTGCTAACCACACTTTCCCTGCTAAATTTGCCTGCTGCAAAAATGCCACAATACTAATAGGAATACCCAAATAGTAAAGAAACTGACCAATACGTAGAGGTACAGAGGCAGGCAAATATCTGACTACAATTACCCCCAGTGTGACCACGGTTACTAAGGGCAAATAGAGTTTCAAAAGTGTGTCTAACAATACATTTCTTACCTCAAATCAGGAAACTGGTTGTTATAGTACCCCATCATGTCTAATCAATACAACTAGGGATTTAGCTAATAGTAGGGGCAGGGATGTCAAAAGGTAGTTCTTGGTTAATTGCTTCTATTTCCTTTGCCTCATAAACATTGTACTCCTCCATATAGGGCAAAATAATTTTAGCTAATACAGGGTGGTAAAATCTATGCAAACTAAAGTTAGGTGTAGCAGGGAAACCCCTCCTTTTCTTGTGTCCCCCCCCCGCTCCTGGATCAAAGATTTTAATACCTTCCTGAATCGACCACTCGATCGGTTTGTAGTAACAAGCTTCAAAATGTAGGCAATTAATTTCCTCAAAACAGCCCCAGTACCTACCATAGAGTCGGTCATTTTTTCTAATACAAAAAGACATAGCTATTGGTTTCTTTTCCCCCTCCCGTTCCGCTGCAAAAAATACTACCTTGTCCCGAAAACAATCATAGAGATTCTCAAAAAATCGCCGTGTCAGATATTTACTACCCCACCAGCCAAACTTATCACAGTGGTCGCTATAAAAGTCATACATCAGTCCAAACAGGAAATGTGGAATATGCTCCCCTGTATAGGGCACAACTGTAATTCCCCCATTACCTATGGCTTTTCGTTCCCGTTTAATATTGCGCCGTTGATTGGCATTAAATGTCTGCAAAAATTGATCAAAACTGTGAAAATCCTGATTTGTCCAAATAAAACTGTGGTGCATCCACTCCGCAAACCCTCTCTCCACCATCTCCCTCTGCCACTGGGTATCCACATACAAAAAATGACAACTAGAAAGATTGTGGCGCAGACAAAAACGATCGATTTCTTCTACCATCAGGTCAAGAGCGCGAGACCGATCGGTAAAACCTTCTCTGAATATAAATTGGTACCCTCCCGCTGGCGTGAAAGGGGACATACCCAGCAACTTAGGATAGTATCTGACTCCCAAGCGATGGGCTAAATCAGCAAACTGATGGTCAAAGACAAACTCTCCCTGACTATGACCCTTGATATAAAGCGGCGCTACCCCTACTAGCTCCTGCCCCTCCCACACAGTTAAGTGTTGCGGTACCCATCCTGCCTGGCGGACAGCACTACCCGATACCTCCAGATTGTGCAACCATTCCCACTCCAGAAACGGCGTGGCTAGAGGCACTGCTAATTCATTCCACATTTGGGGTGCCACATCCGCCATCCTAGTTATCCATCGACAAGTGAGAGCCATAAATCTGTCTAACCACCCTTGCCCCATTCTAATCTAGGGAACAGGCATGATCTAAATTCCCCTGGGAAACTGAACTAAGGTTTGGTATACCAAGACATACCAGGGATGTTTAATTTGCAAGGCTTGAGGCAAACAAAGGTTTATCAACAGCTAAGATAGGAGGGATTTCAACGCCGTGACAGGACTACCCCGACTCGGGAGCCTCGTCGACCGACGCCTCGGGAGCCTCGTCGACCGACGACTCGGGAGCCTCGTCGACTGATTCAATCGGGTCACAGCCTTACAACAAAAGCATGCGGACTGACACTATCTTTTATCAACTGTTTCAATCCTACCCTCAACTGTTGTTTGAGTTGCTGGGGCTGTCCCCTGAAATCGCTTCTACCTACCAGTTTACCTCCGTAGAAGTCAAAGAAAAAGCCTTTAGATTTGACGGGGTGTTTGTACCTGACCATCCCGATAACTGCCTGTGGTTTGTCGAGGTGCAGTTTCAGAAAGTTGAGACATTCTACAGTGAGTTGTTTACCGAGATTTTCATCTATCTCAATCAATATCGACCTGTGTCAGATTGGCGGGCGGCAGTTATTTTCCCCAGTCGCAAGGTAGAACCGGAGGTAGGTAAACACTATCAGGAGTTGTATAGCAGTGGTAGGGTTAGAGTTATTTACCTAGATGAGTTATCTGAGCACAAATCTCCCCTGGTGGGATTAACAAAACTGATGATTTGTTCAGAGTTTGAAGCCGTGGAATTAGCTAAGCAAGTGGTAGAGAAACAGCCAGATTTGCTAGAATTCGTACTAACAATTTTGGTATACAAGCTAAAGGACAGAAGCAGGGAGGAGATAGAGAGGATGTTTAGTTTGGGGGACTTGAAGCAGACGAAGGTTTATCAGGAGGCAAAGGAGGAAGGATTTCAACTTGGCAAGCAGGAGGAAGCCGCTAAAATAGGTCGCAATCTCCTCAAACTAGCTATGCCCCCAGAGCAGGTTGCTGACATAACAGGGCTGCCCCGCCTCGGGAGCCTCGTCGACCGACGCCTCGGGAGCCTCGTCGACCGACGCCTCGGGAGCCTCGTCGACCGACTCGATCGGGTTATAGCCTTACACCAACAATAATCCAGACCCCCTATTATCATTAGGATGTATATGCATACTCCTGATCTATCTCTTTGTGCATTTGTTGCTCCCAATGCCACAGTTCTGGGGGATGTGGTTGTTGCAGAGGGAGTAAATATTTGGTACCAGGTGGTTATTCGGGCTGACCTCAATCACATCACGATTGGAGCCTACACTAACATCCAAGATGGTGCAATTTTACACGGTGACCCGGGGAAAGATTTAGTAATTGGTGATCATGTCACGATCGGGCATCGCGCTGTTGTGCATGGGGTTAAGATTGGTGCAGGGAGTTTGATCGGTATGGGGGCAGTGATCTTAGAAGGGGTGACCATTGGCAGTGGTAGTATCGTCGGGGCGGGAGCAGTAGTGACGAAGGATGTAGCAGATGGGGTGGTAGTAGCAGGAGTGCCAGCACGAGTGGTAAGGGAAGTGACAGAGGCAGAACAATCGGAATTGATCCACCACGCCAAGTCTTACTATCAACTGGCATTGCAACACAAAACCTAGAAAAAATCATAAACTTAGAAAAGGAGGGGGACAAATAGCATTATTTCTGCTACGCTGTCCTAAAAAATTTTCCATGCAGTTATGACGGCCAGGGTATTTGCATTTACCAACAACAAGGGGGGGACAGGCAAGTCAACGCTATGTTCTAATGTTGCCCACTGTGCCGCTTTAGCTGGTCATCGCGTCCTCATCATTGACCTGACTTCCCAGATTACTTGTACGACCTTATTTTTGGAACAGGGCGACACCCTAGATGAAACAGAGACTGTCCTAGCTTTGCTGAAGAAAAAACCCGATCGTTCTGTCATAGAAGTGTGTCATCGTAGCCACAAAAACCTAGACATCATTCCCGCTAGTGTCTCTATGGCACAGGCAGTGGTGGAACTATCGGCAATTCCCATTGGAGCAGAGAAAGTCCTCGATCGTCACATCCAGCAAATCAGTGACCGCTACGACTTCATCTTCATCGACAGCCCAGGGGAACTAAACCAAATTACTTCCAACGCTCTGGTTTGTGCCCACAAAATTCTAGTACCTACCCGTGTTAACCGCACTGACTTTCAGTGCACAGAAACTATGATCCAATTCATAGAGGAAGTTGCACCCATCATCGGTCACAAGGAAGTCAAAGTAATTATCAATATGTTAGACGATCGCTATAAAACTATTTGGGCAGGTTCCCATCTGGGTAGGCTGTACTTGCAGGCACAGGAAACTTTCGGGGCACTGCTTTCCCCTATCACTATCCCCGAAAGTAATGACATTCGTACAGCTTTCGATCGGGGGTTAACAGTGATGGAACACAGACCCAAGGAAATAGCCGCCAAGCGCATTCAGGAGTTGTTCAAGCAAGAGGTTGTGGGCAGTGGCAAACGGAAGTAGAAGAGGCACGAGAACACCAAGGAAACCAACAAGGGATGAAGAAATAGGAAAGCTAAAACGAGAGCTAGAAAATCTCAGGAAGAAGTACCAAGAGAAATGCCACCAGTTGGAAAAGTTGCAGAACGAGGGGGTTCTATTGCGCAAAATGCAAGAGTTATTGGCGCTACAAGAAGAATATCAAAGTCAGTTACAGGTACAAAAACAACAAATTAATATCCTGCAGCAGGAAAAACAAAAATTAGAACAGCAATTGCAAGAATATCAACAGCAAAAGCACCTTCTTTTACAGTCTGCCTGGCAAGAAGCTCTCCATATTATGGAAGCGGAATATAAACAAGGACAAAAACGCATTCAAGAATTGGAACAACAGGTAGCAGAATTACAGGAACAAATTATTGCTCAGGCTAAACAAAAACACGAATACGAAACTGCCCTGCAATATCTCCAGGAACAAGCCTTGCATTTCCATAACTACGCTCTGCGCCTCAGTAAGGCGATCGATCGGTTACTGGAAGAACACCGGGAATGGCAAAAGGCGGAATTACCCGCCCGTGTTGAGTTGCCTTCCTTCCTCAGCAAAAACCGCTCCTAGCTGTGATAACATAGAGAGAAGTGGCGGCATAGCCAAGTGGTAAGGCAGAGGTTTGCAAAACCTTCATTCCCCAGTTCGAATCTGGGTGCCGCCTTAGGGGGAGCATTTTCCCCCTCTGTAAACAACCTAGGGACAGGTAGTAGGATTAGCTGTTCCCCTAGTTATGCGGCTGGAAATTTGGTTACACCAGCTACCCCCATCTCCCGTACGGAAGAAGACTTGGTTGTTTCTAGCTGTCGAGAGATTATAGCTAGTCTTGTCATAGACTGTTTCTGTACCGTTCTCTAGCTTCAGGAATCTAACCTCTTCATAGCCCGTGTTGTTGAGCATGGCACTACCAACCTCTAATACGTAGTACCCCTTAGCAGGAATGGTAGTACCACTGGGAATTTGTTTAGGAGCAGTGCCGCCAGGAATGTCGTCCACATATAAACCACCGATCGTTACGGGGCTATTGGTGGGGTTGTATAGTTCTACCCATTCATTGCCCGAATTAGGAGCCATCATGTATTCATTAATTACTACCTTGGAGGGATCACCCGCTGTCCCACCAGAGGAAGAAGCGTTACCGTAGGCAGTGTAAGTCCTGCTGCCCCCTGGATAGGAAATGCGATAGCCTGCTCCTTGGTTAGTTGTAACCACCACTACATCCCCATTGCTCCCAAACACACCGCTGTAGTTGGTGGCAGAACCATCAGACTGGGTAGGGGAACAGGGATTGTTAGTTAAAAATATATCTGCTCCTGTACCGCGGTCATTGGGCACTCTCCTCAGCCGATCGAGGACGGGGTTGGTGGGGTGACCATAGGTATTAGCCCCGCAGGAAATAATCGCTGTTTCTGGACGTAGGGTAGCCAAGAACTGGGCATTAGAAGAATGTTGACTACCATGGTGATTGACACGATAAGTGTCCACGTTGCCAAAGAGGGGACCCAGTCTGGCTTCAATGTCGTTGTAGGTATAGCCAAATCTGCTGGTGCTATATTCCCCATCCGTATCACCAGAGGTAGCCATGACGTACTTGCCGTAGGATAGCTTCACCGCAATACTGTAGTCATTTTCTGAAGGAGGTAGTCGCCCCCCAGAACTACTCCCAGCATAGTCGCTGTCAGAGGGTGGTGCTGATAAGTTGGCGTAATTACCACTGATAGGAGTCACTCCATCAACCATGAAAGACCCCTTGCCATTGGCATTGACGATTTCAGCTTTCGCACCCGACCCTAAATCAATGACGGGCCAAGGGGCATTGTTGCGCACAGTCAATACGCGACCCCGAATACTAGCCCGATCGGGTTGGCTGTCAGGTCCATAAACCCAACAAAGGAACCGCGTAGCAGTAGTGGAAATAGTACCGACATTTGTCCAGTTAATTTCATTGGTAGGCTCGTTGGATTTACCAGGTTCGCATCTGCCGTTGCCGTTTCTATCTGTCCATGTACCGGCATCCCTGGTGATAAACTGATTAACTCTAAAACCCAATCCATTCAACAGTTGATAAATGCCATTACCGTAACTGGTAGTGTCGCTGGGATTAGCAGCATAGCCAATATGGTCAAGGTGCAAGTGAGTAGCAATGAAATAATCCAAGAGCACAGGGTTCTGTCCCGTGCCACAAATTTGTTTGATCTTGTTGGCAACAGAAGTGGCGTTAGTAGCAGACCCTGTAGTATTAAATCTTGTCTCTCCCAGGTCAATCAAGATGGTCTTAGCGTTGGGTCCAACGACCAGCATACTGTCACCTTGTTCTACATCAAACACATAAACGTTCAGTTCCCCTTTTGTCCAAGTGCCCCCAGTGGCAGAACAAGGTAGAGCTGTGGAAGCTTGAACGGACTGCCCTAAAATTACTGGCACTCCCACTAGCAATAAACACAGAATTAGTGATATAAATCGCAGAAACATAGACAACGATTCCGTAACAGGTACAGACTCCTATTATTTCAACCCCAACTTGTTTTTATCTTTAACGAATGGTTAAGGACTAGTTAAGGTTTGGTTAGACGTATTTTGTTCACTATCCCATCTGTACTAGGATAAGCTGGAGTTGTCTTTTTCTGAGGAACTTATGAAGTACGTTTGGGCTTGTGTTTTATTTGTGCTGTCGGTGTTCTTGGTAATGGCATTGGGTAGCTACAGCCAAACGCCGCCTGAATGCTTTATTCAAACTAAAGATGGTCGTACCCAAGATTTGACTAGGATATGCGGGGCTACTCCTGGGAAGCCTTCTACCCCCCAAACCCCCAGCAAACCTACTACTTCACCTACTCCACCAAAAGAGCCAGTGGCTAATCTCTATAGAACCAGAAATGGCAAGACTGTGTCTCTGCCCGCTACTTGGAAGGTCAACAGTGATGGCTCGATCGCTCCTAGCCCCAATATTCTTGTCCCTGAATTGTGGGATATTGACATTTAGGGAGTTTTCACTTCGCTGAGTTTCTCTTCCAGTAGCAGCTCAATCATGGCTTCTAGGGAACAACCCTCCCTAGCAGCTAGGTACTCAATTTTGGGAAGCAGTTCTGCCCTAACCGTAACCTGAAATGTTCTGTCCTCTGCCATAGTCCTCCTCCTTCTCCCACCTACCACTATAGAGCCCCCTTGGCTGTAGTGTCCAGGATACTGCCCGATAGATGAAAGGTGATGTTGGCGGTGGTGAGAACAGGGGCAGACTCTTTGCCTTCCCGAAAATCGACCACGCTAATGCCCCCATTACCCTGCTTAAATGCCCAAAACCGATCGGGCTTTAGGTCAAACAACTGACACAACAGAGCTTTGTTGATGGCATCGTGTCCTACGACTAAAACAGTCTCCCCTGGTTGGGATACAGTGATAATTTCCTGCCAAGCCCGCTTTGCCCGTTGCCACACCTGCTGCAGATTTTCCCCCTGGGGCATTTGCACATTTTGGGGTTCCCTTTGCCAACGCTCTAACTCCCCTGGGAATTCTTGGGCAATTTCTGTCTCTAACTTCCCTTCCCATAACCCGTGGGAGATTTCCTTAAGGTCATCTAGTAGAGTAAGAGGGACATCCCGCCCCGCTAAGATTGCCTCTGCCGTTTGTTTAGGGCGCAGGAGGGGACTGGCAAAAGCCCGATCGATTTTAACTGACCGCAAAAATTCCGCTGTCTTCTGGGCTTGGGCAAGACCCGTTTGATTGAGGGGGACATCGATCTGTCCCTGAAAGCGCTGCTCCCGATTCCACTGGGTTTCGCCGTGCCTGACCAAAAGAATGCGCGGACCCGTCCACCCCGAGCGCAGGGGATAGAGAATGTGATTGTGGTGTTGGGTTAGGTTAGCAGACTCCAGTTGGGCGGTACCATCCGGCTTAAAGTTGATGACGCTAACACAACAGTTGCCCTGGGAGAGACAGTGATAGCGATCGGGAGTAATACCTAACGCCGTAAAAATCAAAGCACGATTGATACCACTGTGACCAATACATAAAACCGTTTTGCCCTGATAACTAGGTAACAACTCCTGCCAAAAGGCTTGCGCTTGGGCAAATAAATCCAAAACAGGATACTTCCCCTGCATCTCCAACAAGTGGGGAGTGTTGTGCCAACAGTGATAACGATCGGGACTAGTGCGCTTAACTTCCTCAAAGCTAACCCCTTCCCACCCAGGCAAATCAATTTCACAGAGATTAGCAACAGTAGTGGTGGGTAGGGGATAGGACCGCAGAGAGTTGATCAATTCTGCCGTTTGTTGAGCACGTTTAAGCGGACTGACAAGCATGTAGTCTATTTCTATGTCCAACAGAGCCTTTCCCACTGCCAGAGCCTGATTTACCCCTTTTTCCGTAAGAGCAGACTGGCGCGCTGGATCATCCAAAAAACCCCGCCCCTGAACCAGTCCCTGCAGGTTAGAAGTGCTCTCCCCATGCCGCACCAAAATTACCCGCGTGTTCAGATACGTAACTCCAAAAACCCTTTCTTATCCTAGGGGCTAATGGTAAAATTAACAAGCTACCCAGGGGAGGAACAGTCCTATGGCTACCAGTCGGCGTGTGGAGCGCGTGGCGGAGTTAATCAAACGGGAAGTCAGCGCTATGATTATGCGAGATATAAAAGATGACCGCGTGGGAGCAGGTATGGTTAGTGTTACCGCAGTGGAAGTATCGGGAGATTTACAGCACGCCCGTATCTTTGTCAGCATCTACGGGACGGAAGAAGCTCGCCAAGAAACCATGGCGGGACTAACAGCTGCCACAGGGTTTATCCGTCGTGAGTTAGGGCAACGCCTCAGTTTGCGCCGAGTGCCTGAAGTCCTCATCAAGGAAGACCGCTCCCTAGAGCAGGGGGTAAGGGTTCTCTCTCTCATCAATCGCCTGAGCGCTGAACGAGCAGCTAAACAAGCCTCCCCTGAGCTAGAATAACAAGTGGCAATTATCACTAAGGAAAAATGGATATTCTCACACTGGGCTGGGTCGGTCTAGCTGCCATGTTCACCCTCACTATCGCCTTTGTTGTCTGGGGGCGTAGCGGTCTCTAGTATGGCTGACTATTTGATCACAGCCGTCTTCTGGTTAGCGATCAT
Organism: Pseudanabaenaceae cyanobacterium SKYG29; assembly: GCA_025055675.1. NCBI lineage: Bacteria > Bacillati > Cyanobacteriota > Cyanophyceae > Pseudanabaenales > Pseudanabaenaceae > Pseudanabaenaceae cyanobacterium SKYG29. Next base: position 5,145 of record JANWWT010000009.1, on the reverse strand, counting down.
CTTGCTGGGGGGGGTAACCCTAGGAGTGGGCTACCTCACCTTCCTAGACTGGCGCGATCGTCGTCGGCGCTCTTAGCAAGGACAACCTTTGTGACCACAGCCACCGTTGCCACAGTTACCCTGGGCGCAGGCTTCGCTACAGTAGTACCGACCATTGACACATACCGCTGTCTCAATCTCCACAATGCACAGGCACTGGGGACAAGCACACTTCATCTGCTTAACCGTAACCATATTCTCTTACCCAAATTCAATACATCTACAATACCTGAACGTATGTTCATATGTCAATAGTAGAGTCCAAGATATTACCTGAGTGTGAGGGCTTACCCTGTACTGCTGATCGGTTGGAGGGTGTGGAGCCATTGGGGGTAGAGAAGGCGCAGCGGATGGCGGAATTTTTTAGCTTACTGGGGGATGCCAATCGGTTGCGGATTTTGTCGGTGTTGTCGCAGCAGGAGCTGTGTGTACACGATATTGCCAGCGTGCTGGGCATGACAGAATCGGCGGTTTCTCATCAGTTACGGGTGTTGCGCAATTTACGGTTAGTTAGTTATCGCAAAGAAAAGCGCAAAGTTTATTATCAGTTACAAGACCATCATGTTTTAGATTTATACAATGCTGTAGCAGACCATATTGACGAAGAACAGGAGTGATTGCTCGTTTCTTAGGTATAGATTTGGGTTGGCGGTCCCAACCAAGTGGAGTCTGTTGTTTGGAATGGCAAGGGGATAGTTTATACCTACTCAATCTCGATCGCTTAGCAGAAATAGCAGCGATTTTGCATTGGGTAGACTGCTGGACAATTACCACAACTTTAATTGCTGTCGATGCGCCGACAATTATCAACAATCCGACGGGGATGCGACTACCCGATCGCCTTACCCATCGATACTTCCGCCAGTATCATGCAGGTTGTTATCCTGCCAATTTGGGCAGACCCTTTGCCCATCGTACAGTCAGTTTTGGCAGGGCATTAGAAGCGCGGGGATTTGCCCATGCCCCGCAAATTGAGCCCCAGTCTAGTGGCAAATATCAGATTGAAGTATTTCCCCATCCTGCCATCGTGCATTTGTTTGGTCTCGATCGGATTTTGAAGTATAAAAAGGGCAAGCTAAATGAGAGAAAGCAGGAACTAAGCAAGTTAAAATACTACATTGAGACTATTCTCTGTCACAGAGAGCCACAGTTAAAACTTACCCGATCGTTACCAGCTATCCCTGATAAGGGAACAGACCTAAAAATCCTGGAAGACCAACTGGATAGTTTAATTTGCGCCTATGTCGGTGCCCACTGGTGGTATTGGGGCAGTGCGAAGAACTTGACTCTAGGTAACCGAGAAACAGGATACATAATCGTTCCCCAGCTGATACCATAGAAATAACAATTTCCTAGCTTTTGCTAAACTATCCTTGCCCTAGAAAGTTGCGATACAGTGAACACCCCTCCGTTCAGCGAAACTCAGCAGCCACCCGACAGTTTAGAGGTAGCAGTCAGTCAAGCGATCGCTGCCTGTTTTAGCGCAATTGAGCGCAGTACTTATCGCCTTGTAGTGGATTTACGGTTTCCGGAACTGCGACAGATGCCCATTGCTTACCAGTTTGCCAGAGCTTTGACAGAGCGGTATGGCGATCGGTGGCAGGGTATATTTCCTGATGCGGGGGCGGCAGCGCTAGCACAGCGGGACTGGTCAGACATTCCCATCAAACTACGGGGGGTAAACGAAGGAAGAAGACTAACCGCCGAAGACAAGGACTTGTTTTTACTAATTGCTCCCAGTTCTGTAGAACTCGAGCAAGTGGAAAAATTGGCGCAGCTGGTGAGTGACCGCCCTTTGATTATGCTGAATCCCCAGTTAGAAAACATGGAAGTAGGGATAGGCTTAGCAACCAGAAGAATGCGGGAGCGTTTCCTCAATACCTTTGAGACTGCCTATTATTTACAACCCCTGGAAGCAGGATTTGTCTGGCGATGCTATCCCCAAACCTGGCAAGTATGGGCAGAGGGACAATGTTTGCGAGAGCTATTGAGTAAACCGACCCCCGAGGAGCTGCAGCGCATCTTTGCCCCCCAAACAGGGAAAAAATTTTCCTTCCTCGACCAGTTACAAACCTTGTTCAATTTTCTCAACCGCTAAACTGACGGATATTTCGCTAGGAATTGATGCATATTTTGGTCTTTGGTTAAACTTGCTACAGCGCCTCAGCCATGGGGGAACATTAGCCTTGTAGCGTAGAGCAGGTTATGGTTCAGGTCAATTTTAACCCCTGGGGCAGCACAGGAATTGATAGAAACCGTGCTATCGATCGGGACGCACCTACCTATATTATTGTGCATGGTTATCAGAGCACAGGCGGCAACGCAGACAATGGCTTCAAGCCCGCCGACTGGATGGCTAACATTGCCAACACTATCAGACAGAGAGAAAGCAACGCCAACATTATTCTCGTGGACTGGGAAAAAGGGGCAAGTAGCTGGTGGTATCCCACTGCTGCTGGTAACACCCCCAATGTAGGTAATCAAATTGCTAACTATCTGCGCAACATCAATGTTAATCCTGCCCTGACCACAATCATTGGGCACAGCTTGGGTGCACACATTGCTGGTTTTGCTGGCACTGACTACCGCAACCTCACAGGTAGACAAATCGGACAAATTGTGGGACTTGACCCCGCTGGTCCATCCTTTGAGGGCAAAAATGCTAGCCAGAGACTTGACCCCACTGATGCCAGAAGAGTAACTGTTTTTCACACTAGCCAAACCCTCGGCTACGACGATCCCCTGGCTACCTACGATGTCTATGTTAACTGGCGGGATATGTTTCAACCGGGGCAGTGGAATTTCGCTGGCAATCACAGCTACGCCCACACCCTATACACCCAGCTCCTGCAAGGTTCCAGCTTCCGCCAGGGCAATGGCACCTTCCTCAACCTCAATTCTGTAGTCAACGCTGGTTTTGCTGGTCGCACGGACAGCTCCACGAAAAATAATCAAACCACTGAAAACCTGTCCTTTACTGGCACTGCTGGTGCTGACACGATCGCTGGTGGCGCAGGCAACGACAACCTCAGAGGGGGAGCAGACAATGACTTCATCTCTGCTGGTGATGGGAATGATACAGTCCTGGGTGAAACAGGGAACGACCTTCTCTACGGTGGCAGAGGCAATGATGTGTTAACTGGTGGTACAGGTAACGATCGGCTCTTTGGTGATGCTGGTGATGACACTCTCACGGGGGCAGACCCCTTGACAGGCAGAGGAACAGGGGAAGTGGACAGACTGTTCGGCGGGGTAGGGCGCGATCGGTTTGTGCTAGGCACACCCCAAGGAGTGTTCTATCGTGGGCAAGGCAACAGTGACTATGCTCTCATTCTGGACTTCAACACCAGCGAAGACCTCATCCAACTCTTTGGCAGCAAAACCAACTACAGCCTCGGCAATCCCCCTGCAGGTTTCCCCAGTGGCACCGCCCTCTTTCACAACCAGGGAGGTAGCGACCTCATTGCTATCATCCAGGGCAGTACAGGACTGAACCTAAGCGCTGGTTACTTCGTCACTGTCTAACAATACTCCAGGGGCAGATAACCTCTGCCTCTTTCACCAAGGGGGGTACTTTCTGCTAGGATTTAACTACTCAATCTAAGCAAGACTATGCCTGCTGAAGTTGGTCAACCTGCTCCTGATTTCACCCTGCCCAGTGACAAGGGCAACATCTCTCTCAGTAGTTACAGAGGTAAACAGACTGTCCTTCTTGCTTTTTACCCTGCCGATTTTACCCCAGTGTGCACCAATGAAATGCAATGTTTTGCCGATGACTGGAGCAAGTTTCGGGAATTAGGGGCAGAGATTTTGGGAATTAGCAAAGACCCGATCGAGAAACACATAGAATTCTCCCGCAAATTAGGGCTACAGTTTCCCCTCCTCAGCGACCGTAACCAAGAAGTAAGTAAATTATACGGAGTGGCAGACAGTCTTTTCGGCAGCAAGAGAGCTTATTTTATCGTTGACATCAACGGCATCATTCGCTACAAGCACATTGAATTTTTACCTATCTTCAAGCGGGAAGATAGCGAACTGCTAACAATTCTGCGCCAACTCCGAACAGCCTAGAGCCACCTCACAATCTCTTTGAATCTGGTTTTGCAATTCAGCCAAGCTAGCAAATTTCTTCTCTTCCCTAATGAAGCGAAGCAACTCCACTGTCATTTCCTGACCATACAAATTTCCCTCCCAGTTCAGTAAATGAACTTCCACCGTTCGCTTCCGTTCCCCTGCCACTGTTGGGCGTACCCCAATGTTCATCACCCCTGGCTGTCCCCGCCACAAAACAGCATAGACCCCATCCCTGGGTAGATACTTTTGCGGATCAACTTGCAAATTAGCCGTAGGGAAGCCCAATTCCCGACCCAGTTGTTGCCCTGTTACCACATGACCCGTAATACTATAACGTCTGCCCAACAAATCATTGGCAAGAGCCACATTCCCTTCCCCTAGCGCAGTCTTGATAGCAGAGCTACTTATCCTAATCGAGCTAGCCCCCTCCAACCTCTGCTCCGCCACCACCAAGACCCTATCCCCAAAAAACGATCGGAGCAATTGCACATCTCCCTGCCGCTGCCAACCAAAGCGAAAATCACACCCCACACTAACCAACTGCGCATCCAACCCCTGCTGCAGAATCTCCGCGACAAAATTTTCCGCCCTTAGACTGGCTAACTCCCTGGTAAAGGGCAACACCACCAACTGTTCCACCCCCATTGCCTGCAACAGAGCCATCTTCTCCGCCAAAGGAGTAAGGAACGAAGACATTCTTCCACTGAAAAAATCCCTGGGGTGGGGATTAAAAGTTACAACTGTAGAGATCAAACCCTCTCGGTGCAAAACCGACGTAATCACCCGTTGATGTCCACGGTGCACCCCGTCAAAGTTACCCAGAGCGATCGCTGTAGGTTTGTGCAGCCACTCCAGATCACTGACTACAATCACTTTCATTCCGATTATGAGACAGCCCCATTCTAGCCCAACCCTCCCCCCTCGCCAACAGGGAAAAGATTTTTTAGGTAAGTACTTGACAGGGGTTGAGGGGGTGGTGCATATTAATAAAGCGCCTTTTGCGCAACCACCCAGAACCAAGACAAACAAATA
>JANWWT010000008.1 GCA_025055675.1 Pseudanabaenaceae cyanobacterium SKYG29 | reverse complement strand
TTGGATAAAGCCGATGGCTCTATTGGGGGCATTTGGTAGAGATATACTTCCCAGCTTAGTAATACTTGCAACTGTCGATTGATCAGTTTTGACTCTTTCGTGTTGTCTAGTTGTACTGCTTCTGCTAAGTCTTACCCGATCGGCAGCCAAAGCTTTTCTCAAATTGTCTGGTACAGCAAGTTAAACCCTGAGCTATTTTGTATTCGTTTGTGCCCTAACAGGGTTTTAATGATACCATTTAAGAGTCGAGCCGCCCCAAGGGGCGGAATCTTAGATGTCAGTTTCCTTATAATGACCCAGACAATCAAAATCGGTTCCCGCAAGAGTCAGTTGGCCCTGGTACAAAGTGAATGGGTGCAGGCAGAACTACAGCGTGCATACCCTAACGTATCTTTCACGATCGAGACTATGACCACTCAGGGGGACAAAATTTTAGATGTTGCCCTTGCCAAAATTGGGGATAAGGGACTGTTCACCAAAGAACTAGAGGAAGCCATCCTAGCGGGCAAAGTGGATTTTGCCGTCCATAGTTTGAAGGACCTTCCTACCCGTCTGCCCCAGGGGCTAATGTTGGGTGCTATTACCAAACGGGAAGACCCAGCTGATGCCCTAGTGCTCAATGGTCAACATGAGGGAAAAACGATCGGAGAACTTCCTGCTGGTGCAGTAATTGGCACTTCTTCCCTACGCCGCTTAGCCCAACTCCGCCATTATTTCCCCCATCTCCAGTTCAAGGATGTGCGGGGCAATGTCAATACCCGCCTTTCCAAGTTGGACAGTGGCGAATATGATGGTCTGATTCTGGCGGTGGCAGGGCTGCAACGCCTAGGGCTGGGCAACCGCATCAGCCAAGTCCTTCCTGCGGAAATCTCCCTCCATGCTGTTGGACAGGGTGCCTTAGGGATCGAGTGCCGTGCCGGGGATGAGAATGTCTTGCCCCTGTTTCAACCGATCGTGGATTTCCCTACTACCCAACGTTGTTTGGCGGAACGGGCGTTTCTGCGAGAACTAGAAGGTGGCTGTCAGGTACCAATCGGCGTTAACTCCAATATTGAAGGAGATACTCTCACCCTAGTCGGCATGGTAGCTACCCTAGACGGCAAGACCCTAGTCAAAGGAGAACAGCGGGGGGATGTAAATGACCCAGAGACGATCGGGGTGGAACTAGCGCAACAACTCAAACAGGCAGGGGCACAGGCGATTTTGGACGAGATTTTTGCTCAGTTCCGGACTTCCTAATCAACTGGCAGAACAGGAGGCTCAGGCAGCTGGACAGGACAGGCGATCTCGGGTCTGAACTCAGCATAGCGACTCTGGCGCACCTGGCGGATTTCTTTGTCTACCTGCTCGATCGGCTCTCCCAGCACTAACAAAATATGGGTTGATAATTCTAGACTTGCCTCAAATTCGGGATGGACTACCTCCTTTGCTCCCAATTGATACAGTAGGTCAATATCACTGTCTTTGAAGGCACGGGCAACAATATCTAAGTTGGGGGCTAACTTGAGGGCATTTTCCACGCAGAGACGGGTACTGATGGGGTCATTGGTGACGATAAGTAGCGATCGGGCGTTTTCGATCCCTGCCTTTTCCAGCACCAGGGGACTGGCACAATTACCGTATACATAGGGAATATGGCGCTCCCTCAACATCTGCACCTTGGAAGCTAATTGTTCAATCACTACCACAGGATACTGGCGACTGAGCAGGAGGTTGACAATGTTTTGTCCCACTCGCCCATAACCACAGACAAGAATATGTCCCTGGAGGTTAGGGGGAGTATTCACTGCCACAGGTACATCCAGTTGTTGCAACCAGCGGGCAAAGGCGGGAACTTGCTGCAAACCCTGGAATAGAAAATCCCTGCTCTTGAGGAGAAAGGGGGCTAGCATCAGAGTTACAGCAGTCGTACCCGCAATCAGTAAGTAGACGCGGCGGGAGACCAAACCCAATTTTTGCCCCTCACTGGCTAACACAAAGGAGAACTCCCCAATCTGGGCTAAACTCAAACCGGCAATCACTGCAACTTGAGGAGGATAACCAAACCAACGTACCAGAGGTACCACAATCAAAAACTTCCCCACCATCACGATCGCTACCAATCCCAGAATCAAATCGAGGTTATCCCAGAGAAACAGGGGGTCAATTAGCATGCCCACTGCGGCAAAAAAGAGGGCGGCAAAGACATTGCGTAATGGCTCAATATCTGTTAGGGTCTGCACTGAGTACTCCACTTCCGCAATCATCAAGCCCGCTACAAAAGCTCCCACCTCGATCGATAGACCCAGAGCCTCCGTCAAGAGAGCAATCCCCAGGCAGAGGACAATCACAGTTAGTAAGAATACTTCGCGATTGTTAAAGGAAGCGACCCAGTTCAAAAGGGGGGGAATCACCCACATACCTGAGGCAATGGCACCAGCAGCAAACAGAGCAATTTCCAGAAGGGACTTAAACACCGCTGTCGGCTGATCCAAAGCCGGTAGCACTACCAACATCAGGCCCAAGGCAAGGTCCTGGGCAATCAAAATCCCCAAACTCACCTGGGCATGGGCGGATTCCATCTCGTCTAATTCTTGCCAAATCCTTACTACCACCGCCGTGGAGGAGAGGGATAAAATTGCCCCCAAAAAAATCCCCTGTAGCGGGGTCTGCACCCACCTTACCCCCAGGGCAATTGCCGTTGTAATGCCAATTGTTAGGAAAATTTGCAGGAGACCTCCCCCCACCGCGATTTCCCGCACCTTCTGCAGGCGAGATAGGGAAAACTCCACCCCTAGGGTAAACAGGAGAAAGGCAACCCCGAACTGGGCAAGGGTCTCCACCTGCACTAGCTCTTTAATCAGACCCAAACCCGTTGGACCGACGAGGATGCCACCCAGGATATAACCCAAAATTACTGGTACACGTAAAAATGCTGCTAACAATCCCCCCAGCGCAGCAGCAGTCAGGACAGTAACTAAATCGACAATTAAGCGGAGGTCTTCCTGCATGGTATCACCTAATACCTTACCTATCTTGACACACTCCCTTGCCCCTTGTTGTCACTATTCTTTAGCCAGTAAAAGGGGCTACAGACTCTTTCGTTACATTCCGTTAACCTAAAGTCACGAGTTTAACCAGCTGCTATGGCGCAAATTTTTGATCCTATTCCCAGCAACCTGCAGGAAATTACCTGCCTCTACGTCAACGCCACCAGTAAAGTCCAAGTGATTAGGATCACCAATATCCCCAACTGGTACTTCGAGCGGGTGGTATTTCCAGGACAAAATCTTATCTTCAAGGCAGTGGAGGGAAGCCTCCTAGAGGTACATACTGGCATGATGGCAAGTGCTATTCTCTCAGACACAATCCCCTGCAGTCAGTTGCAAATCCAAGAGGAAGTTACTGATACCCCTAGTTGGGTGCCCCGTGTTCCCTGCAATCCCGTATCCGCTGGATAAATAGTTCATATTCCTTCCGCAATAGTTCTGCCTTGCTATCCTTAGGTTTCTGCCAGTGTTCCAACCAGAGGGGAGCAGGCAAATGACCACGGGGTGCTTCATTGGTGTAGTTGATTTTATCAGGGGTGAGCCACTCTTGCCCTCGTAGCCATCCGACCGCTCTGCCAAATTCCTTCCACCGTGCTACTTGCGGTGGGTCTTCCGTGATGTTAAAGAAGGTACTTATGTCTTCGTCCTGGGAGCGAGCAAGGGGGTTGAAGAAGTCATTGGGAGCCAGACTACGCATCTGGGGAGACACGGTAATTTCCAAAGTGCGATTAGCTATCACCATGTCCTGCGCCTGCTTGATTTCACGAATTAAAATGGGAGCTAAATCCTTGTACTGATTGTTCAAATTAGTCACCGCCAACTTCGCTGCCCGAATTAACTCACTCCACTGGGGCAATTCAAATTCCTCCCCATAGTGCAAGAGCTGGTCACAGATTTTTTGCAGTTCCGCACGGGTGTTAGGACGATCGGCTTGCTTGAAGCACTGCAACATTGCCCGCAATTTCTCTGTCACTTCTTTCTGAAAGACTGCCAACTTGTTTTTGGGAGCTGCATCCTTGGCAGGGGCTGTCGTTGCTACTGCAGGAGCTGTCCCTCCCGTAAGCAATGCGTCTAGGTGCTGTTTGAGTCGGTCAAAGATAGGTTCTACATCCCGTAGAATTTGCTGTTCCTTGTCCTTGGTCAGTCCCCCTGGACTTTGCAGCTCTAGTAAAAGGTCTTGCAGTTTGTCAAATCCCTGCAACAACAAGCTCTCTAAGTCTTTATCTACAGGGAGTTTGGGGTGTTCTTTCAATACTTTGAAGTAGTCCTCTAGTTTGTGGGCAGTGTGTTGAATCCCCGTCAAACCTAGCATAGCAGCTCCCCCTTTGATAGAGTGAGCAGCACGGAACACATCGTTGACCATCTCCTCATCCGCCATCATCTGGTGGATGTTGGTTAAGCCGCCTTCGATCGTCTGCAGGTGCTCTTTTGCTTCATCGATAAAGTACATCAAGATTTGGTCGTTGCTCATATCCCCCCCTTACTTTTGCCATAATTCCTGCTGCACACTAAACCCGAATTTGCCCTGACTGTGGTCTAGCCATAGCCGATCGATCGTTTGCAGTAGCTCGCAGGGCAGTTGTCCTATTTCCTCTTTGCTAATGAACGTTCCTGGCAGTTTCCCCAACCCCTGGCACAAGAGGTTCCAAGTTTCCTGATTCGCCTGTTGCCAGTCGCCCCGTGCTAAAGCCGATCGGAGAGAATCATATTTATCTACCCCTTGGACGTGGGGAGCCACACTCATTACCGTTGGTGTTGCTACTACTGCCCCTGGACGTCGGAATTTCAAACTTAGACCCTGGGGAGTCAGTACCAAGCGCCCCTCCTCATTAAACTTGGTGCTAAACACAATTTCCTCTAGTTCCTGCCCCGCTTGTTGGGCAATAGCAGTCAGCTTTCGGATCTCTTGGGCAATGACAGCAGTGGATACAGGGACGGGCTGGGCATCGGCACTAACTTCCACTAACAGGTCCTGGTTGTTCATAGCACAAAGGGTAGCTATTTTCGCTTGCAAGCATTGTACCAGGCTTTGCCCCTACTCATCCAATATTTCTTCGGGATCGTAGTCCTCTTCCTCTGCCTCAGCTGTATCAGCTATGGTACCAGTGCGGGGGATGGTTAAATCTACCTGCTGGCGATAATAGTCTACTGCTCGCACCAGTACCTCAACCCGATCGCCGATAGTATACTGTTTGCCCGATCGCTTCCCCACCAAGGCTCTACCTCGCTTGTTATGGGGGTGGGTTTGGAATTCATACCAGTCATCCTTGAGGGAACTGACATGGACTAGTCCTTCAGCGAGGGAGTCCTCTAAGCTCACGAAGAAGCGATATTTGTGCACCGCTGTAATTATGCCATACACAGTCTTACCCACATAGGGCTGCACCAATAGAATTTTACGGAGGGCTTCTAGTTCCAGGGCACTCTTGTAGGCTTGTTGTTCCTGTTGGTTGAGAGTGGGCAACAGACTTTCCACTAAATTGCGGAATTGTCTTTCGGTTTCTGGGGGAAGCACGCTCCAGCTAATCTGTCCGTGGCAGCGGGAACTGCGTAAATCTACCCCCTCTTTGGAACGACTACTGCGTCTATCTCGCCCCTCATTGAATAATAAGTGGAGGAGGTGTTGGTTGAGGAAGTCAGGGTAGCGGTATTGAGGTAAGACAGCGTGGCAGTAGGGGGTGTCCCGTCCCGCCAAGAGCATGCCGTAGTGGGGTTGAGGCTGCAGCCCATATTCCCCTGGACGTAGTAGATTGATGAACAGCTGTTTAAGGATGTTTTGCTGGGTAGGATTGCTGACCTGCTGAATTTGGCTGAGATAGCGGCGGCTGTCTGTTGGGGGCACACCCCATTCCTGCAGGAGGTTGAGCCAGTCGGTGAGGCGATCGGGGTCTGGCTCTGGTTGACTGTAAAACAGGGCTGGTAAGCCCAATGCCTTAAAATGCAGGGCAATAGCGCGATTTGCCATCATCAACAGGCGGGCAACTAGTCCCTGGAGGGGTGATCGAGTGACTATCACTCCCAGTACTCCCTCATCCCCCTGTTCCCCCCAGGGCATGTCTATATCAAGTACCACCGCTGCTAAGTAATTTTCTACCGCCCGCCGAGAAGCCTCTAGGTTTGCCAGAACTGGTTCAGCGTCCGCCGTCACTCGCACTAGGGTAGGGTGGATTTCAAACCAGACCATCTCTCCCCCTTCGTTGAGGTGCATAAGGACAGAAATACATAGACGCTCAGGCTGTTGCAACGGCGGCAACTGGGGCAACATAGGAATTACCTGCTCCCCTAACCAGTAAGCCCGCCCCCGCTCCCGTGCCACCAAGTCCAGGGGTGAGTCCAAGGGAATATAAGTTGCTACATCGGGGATATGCACACCAATTTCCCAGCCCTGCCGTTCCCGCTCGATGGATATGAGGGCTTCCCCTAGTTGCACAACTCGCCGTTGCCGCCAATCCAAACGGTTAGGGGTCAGCTTGGGTACCTGGTTAATTAGCCCCGTCACATGCTCAGGTAAAGCCCCAGGCAGGTTGTACTTACAGCTTACCAGTTCCTGCTCTTGGCTAGTAGAGCTGTCCTGTCCCAACACCCGTGTGATCTGCGCCAAGGGCGGTAAGTTCCCCAGGGCATAGCGCACAATCTCAATGTGCACTAACCGATCGAGGTGATGTTCCAAATTGGGGTAGGGGAGTAGTTCTATCTCCACATTGAGGCGGTTATCCAAGGGCATAGCACGGTAGCCTTGGGGAGTAGCTTTTAGCTTTGCCAAAATACGATTGTTAGTGCGTTCCAAAACTAGCTTGACTTCCCCTTCGGGGTTGCGCCGCCGCATCCCGTCTTTCGTGACTTTGACAAGGACTTTGTCCCCATGCCAGGCGGAACTGAGTTTGTTCTCGCGGATATAGATGACCTCTGCCCCTTCTACCTCCTGGACAGCAAAACAGTAACCCTTGCTCGAACAGCGCAATCGGGCTTCTAATAGACCATCTTCACTGACACGGCGGTATTTCCCCCTGTCTTTTTCTAGGATGCCGGATTTCTCTAGGGCTTCTAGGGCAATTTGTAGGTAGGTAACTTCCTCCTCCGAATCAATACCTAACTTTTTCTCTAATGCCTTGGGGGCAACTAACTTATCCTCAGAACATGCCTCTAATATCTGTGCAACGGAAAACTGCATGGAATCTAAAAATTTCGCTCGATAGCATTGGTTAGCATAGCAATAATCATAAACGATCGGTAGCAAAATATCTCTTGCTTCTGATACACTGGGGATGGTAAATGGTTAACCTTGCAAAGTACCCAGTTCTACGTTAGACTGGTGCGGTGTGAGGAATGGAGGAGTAAAGATGGCAAGACTAACTTTTGTGACTGTAACGTCCCTAGTAATGGCATCCTCGGCAATGGCAGTTGCCCAGGCTCAGACTGTTACCCAGAACAATGATTCTATTTTGATTCGCAACATCAGCCGCGACCCCCTTAGCCGTCCCAAGGCTGGTAACCCTAGCAATATTTCCCAGGTAACTTCTGTTTCGGAACTGAGTGACGTAAGACCCACAGATTGGGCATTTAGCGCCTTGCAATCTCTAGTAGAGCGGTATGGCTGTATTGAGGGTTATCCCAATCGTACTTATCGTGGTAATCGGGCGTTAACCCGCTACGAGTTTGCCGCTGGTTTGAATGCTTGCTTGGACAAAATTAATGAAATCATCTCGGCAGGGTTAGCGGACAAGGTGAGCAAGGAGGACCTGGCTACTCTGCAGCGTTTGCAGGAGGAATTTGCGGCGGAGTTAGCTGCTATCAAGGGTAGAGTAGATGCTCTGGAGAAGAAGGTTGATACGCTGGAGAAGCAGCAGTTTTCTACTACCACTAAGCTAGCGGGTACTGTCCTATTTGTGCCTGCTTTTGCTACCAGTGCGGTTGGGGGCAGTGTAGGTAGGGATAGAAACTCCAACTTTGTTTTGGGGGCAAGAGTGCGCCTCAACTTCAACACTAGCTTTACGGGCAGGGATTTACTCCGCACGCGTCTGCAATTTGGGAATGTCACTACCTTTAACAGTGCCACGGTGGGTACAAACATGGCACGCCTGGGCTTTGACCTGGATACCAGTGGTAACTTCCAAATCGATGACCTGTGGTATCGTTTCCCGATCGGGGATTCCATCACTGCCTTTATTGGCGTGAATGCCATGGACTTGGATGACGTTTTAGACCCTGTCAGCCGCATTGCCAGCAGTGATACGGGGGCGATTTCTCGGTTCCATCGTTTTGACCCCCTGATGTTTCGTGGTCCAGAGGGGGCAGGTCTTGGTCTGCAATTTAAGGTTAGTGAGGCTTTTGACATCAATCTGGCTTATTTGGTGCCTTCGGGGGCAGTAGCCCAGGCAACGGGGCAAGCTGGTCTCACCAACGGTGACTACTCTGCTTCGATCCAGCTACTATTCAAGCCGTCGCGGGATTTGAAACTCTCGGCTCTGTATTCCCGTCGCTTTGATGCGCGGGGTGTCAACTTGACTGCTAGCACTAGCACTGGCTTTGCTGCTAATCCCTTTAATGCTGATACCTCTGCTGATGTGTATGGCTTTGCCTTTGATTGGGCAGTAGCGCGGGGCTTTACGCTGGGTGGCAACATCAGCTTTGCTAATGCTCGGTCTGAGGCTGCTCCCAACCGCGGTGCGACAGCTGACCTGCTGACTTGGGCTGTCAATGTCACCTTCCCCGACCTGTTTGGCTCTGGTAATTTGGGAGCAATTGCCTTTGGTCAGCCTCCCAGGGTAACCAGCACTAGCTTACCTGCAGCTGCTAATGTGGACGCAAGGGGTACTTCCTATAACTTGGAGATTTTCTATCGCTATCGGGTATCCCGCAACATTAACATCCAACCGGGTGTGTTCTTTGTCTTCAATCCTGATAGCAACAATGCTAACAATACCCTGGTGGTGGGTGTGCTGCGGACTACTTTCTCGTTCTAGTTCGCTTATAACTTAGTTGGGTCTGCCCCCCTAGTGGGGGCTTTTCATTTAGGGGCTTTCGCTGATCTCTAGGAGGTAGGGGTAGGAGGTATCTTTACTGTAGGAACCAACCCAAATCTGATAGGTACCAGCTAGCCATTGCCCTTCAATGCGGGGATTGCGATCGGTGCTGTCGTCGTTGCACCAGGTGCCCCCCGGCCCCTTAATCAGGAGAATTGTATCCCCAGGACTCTTCACACTCAAACGAAGATAGTTGAGTTGGGCGGTGAGGGTGATCTCATGGTCGGGATTGCTATCCACAAAACCAATGCATTCTCCTGTTTCTGTCTTGGGGGTGCGGGATAATTCTTGGGTTTCTTTGCTGCCGCCGCTGATGCCCCGCAAGGTAATGGGGGTTTTGCCAGGCGCGATCGTGGCGTTTTCAAACAGTTTGATGGTGGATTTTGGGCTGGGCAGGGTTTGGGCGAAGACTGGGATAGAAAGCAGTAGGGAGAGGCAAAGGGCTTTTAACATAGGGTGAGGCTATCAAGGTTGGTAGACTTGAGCCAGGTATGGAGGGAATCTATGCCCGTTTCTAGGGTGAGGTCGTATTTGAGGGGGGTAATGGTGATGTAGTTGTTGCGGATGGCTTGGATGTCGCTGTCCTCGGCGGCTTCCTCTTCCACTACTTCCCCTGACAGCCAGTAGTAGGTTTTTCCCCTGGGGTCGACCCGCTTTTCAAAGACATCCCGCCAGCGTCGAATACCTAGGCGGGTAATGCGGACACCACAAATATCCTGGGGGGCAATTGCTGGGATGTTGACATTGAGTAGTAGGGGTTCTGGCAGGGGATGTTGACTGATGTATCGCACCAAACTCTGGGCAAAGGTAGCCGCAGCTGTAAATTCCAACGAGGCAAAGCTGGTCAAACTCAGGGCAATACTCGGTAAGCCTTCCAGTACGCCTTCCATAGCCGCTGACACAGTGCCAGAGTAAAGGACATCGGTACCCAAATTGGCACCACGGTTGATTCCCGATAACACTAGCTCCGGTCGTTCGGGCATGAGGGCATCGAGGGCTAGTTTCACGGAGTCGGAGGGGGTACCAGAACAAGCCCAGGCAGTTATTTTGTCAGAGAATAGTCCTTTGATACTGTCTACCCGTAGGGGTTCCTGTAGAGTCAGGGCATGCCCAGTAGCGGAACGCTCCCGATCGGGACAGACTACGGTAACTTCGTGGTCGCAGGCGATTGCTTCGGCTAGGGCTAGCACCCCAGGGGAGAATATACCGTCGTCGTTGCTGATTAAAATGCGCATGGCTCCATCATGGCAGAGGGTAAGCTAAATGGCAAGCTGAAAAAGTAATCAACCTAACAAATCTCTGCCCTTAGTATGATTAGGATAGGCTAGATTTTTTAGGATTTTGACTGTGATTGCTACGCAACTGGAAGCAGATATTCTCCGCCTTGGTACGACAATTATCAACGCCGATCGTTCTTCTTTCTGGCAAGCCCTGCGCCTAGATGACAAGTTGATGAACTGGGCAATGGAACAGGAGGAACTGCGGGTGCGATTATTCCAACTGATTGACTGTCTGCCCTCTTTGCAGAGTAATCGGGAGATTGCCCGCCATTTGCAAGAGTATCTGTCTTCTTTCTCCCATTTGCAGTCTTTGCTTAACTTTAATTTGGACAGCCCAGCAGCAGCTATTGCCGCTAATACCTTTGCTACCGCAGTCTCAGCCCTAGCCAGACGCTACATCTGTGGGGAAAATCTACGAGAAGCGCTGCAAACGATCGATCGTTTACACAAAGAAGGGATGGCTTTCACGATCGACATTTTGGGGGAAGCGGTCATCAGTCAGAGAGAGGCAGAGTTATATTTACAGAAGTATCTGGATTTGATGGAGGAGTTGCGTAGCCGTCTGGCAGGGGAAATCCAGGTATCGGTCAAACTGACGGCTTTTTATGCCAACTTTGATCCTCTGGCACCCCAGGAGACGAAGGAGCGGGTAAGTGTACCAATTCGCACCTTACTGCGACGGGCGGGTCAGCTAAACTGTGCGGTCCATTTTGACATGGAACAATACCAATACAAGGATTTGACCTTGGCGATTTTGCAAGACATCTGTGGGGAAGAAGAGTTTAGACACCGATCGGATATTGGTTTTACCCTGCAGGCTTATCTCAGAGACAGTGAAAGGGATTTATATAACTTATTAGCCTGGGTGAAAGACAGAGGTACCCCCATCACGCTGCGTTTGATCAAAGGGGCTTATTGGGATCAAGAAACTATCAAAGCCTATCAGCAAGGTTGGACTGCCCCGGTGTTTGACGCCAAAGCAGAGACAGATGCTAACTTTGAGAAATTGCTGACAATTCTGTTAGAGCACAACCAATATATCAAAGCAGCAATCGGTAGTCATAATGTGCGTTCCCTCGCTAAGGCGATTGTCCTGAAAGAAAAACTGGGAGTGCCCCACGATCGCTTTGAGGTGCAAGCCCTCTACGGTATGGGGGAACAATACATGAAAGCAATTGCCAAGATGGGACATAGGGTACGGATTTACTGTCCCTACGGGGAGCTGATTCCGGGGATGTCCTATTTAATTCGACGGCTGTTGGAAAATACGGCAAACAGTTCCTTTTTACGCCAGAGTACCAAAGAAAAACGACCGATCGAGGAATTACTGGCCCCGCCCGCACCTATCGCCACCCTTGCCCAACCCAAGGTAGTGACATTTGATCACTTTAGTAATACCCCCAACACTGATTACACCCAGGCAGCCGCCAGACAAAAACAGCAGGAGGCAATCGCTAAAGTTAAACAACTGTTTAAGCAGACCTATCTCCCCCTCATCAATGGTCAACCTGTCGAAACGAAAGAATATAGCCCCTCAGTCAATCCGTCCCGATATGAAGAGATCGTTGGTATGGTAGGCATGGCCAGTTTAGAGCAAACCGATCGTGCCCTTGCTGTTGCCCAAAAAGCATTTAAGGACTGGAAGCACACCCCTGTACAAGAGCGGGCAGACATTCTCCGCCGCTGTGCCGACATCATGGAGCAAAAACGCTACGAACTCAGTGCCTGGGTGATGTGGGAAGTGGGCAAACCCATCCGTGAAGCCGATGCGGAGGTCTCAGAGGCGATCGATTTCTGTCGCTATTACGCCAAAGAGATGGAAAAACTCAATCGTCCCCTCACTCGTAATGTTCCTGGGGAAGAAAACCTCTATCTCTACCAACCTAGGGGTATTGCCGTAGTAATTTCGCCCTGGAATTTCCCCTTAGCGATTGCCATGGGGATGTGCAGTGCCGCCCTAGTGGCGGGAAATACAGTCATTCTCAAACCCGCTACCCAGTCAGCGGTGGTGGCTGCCCAAATTGCCCAAGTTTTGCAAGCAGCGGGATTACCTCCTGGAGTATTTACCTATCTCCCCGGCAAAGGAGCGGAAATCGGTTCCTATCTTGTCCGTCATCCTGCAGTTCATCTCTATGCTTTTACTGGCTCCCAGGAAGTAGGGTGTTCTATCTATGCGGAAGCAGCGGTTTTACGCCCTGGGCAACGGCACCTGAAACGGGTAGTAGCCGAAATGGGGGGCAAAAACGCCATCATCATTGACGAAAGTGCCGACCTCGACCAAGCGGTAGTGGGGGTAGTCCATTCTGCCTTTGGCTATAGCGGGCAAAAGTGTTCCGCTTGTTCTAGGGCAATTGTCCTAGAGACGATTTACGATCGCTTTTTAGAACGCCTCATTGCTGCCACCCAAACCCTCATAGTTGGGGAAGCCCATCTGCCTAGTACCCAGGTTGGTCCAGTTATTGATGCCCACTCCCAGGGCAAAATCCAGTCCTATATTGCTATGGCGGCAAAAGCAATTACAGCTGCCCCTGTCCCTGATTTCGGTTACTACATCAGCCCCACGATCGTGCCCGACCTCGACCCCGCCTCTCCCATCGCCCAGGAGGAAATTTTTGGACCCGTTTTAGGGGTGATAAAAGCTAGTAGTTTCGAGCGGGCGCTAGAAATTGCCAATAACACCGCCTATGCTCTTACAGGGGGACTGTATTCCCGCACCCCCTCCCATATCCAACGGGCAAAAACTGATTTTGAGGTAGGTAATCTTTATATCAATCGTGGTATCACAGGTGCGCTAGTCGATCGGCATCCCTTTGGTGGGTTCAAGCTGAGCGGTACGGGGACAAAAGCGGGGGGCAAGGATTATCTGTTGCACTTCCTAGAACCTAGAGCAATCAGTGAGAACTTACAGCGTCAGGGATTTGCGGAGATTTCTCTTGAGTCGTAAGTAGCCCAACTGCACTAGTCCCCAATTTGATGGGGCAAACTGTCAGGCAAATACACCAAACCAGCTGGCAGACTATTTCGATCGTTCTTGGCGCTACTCTCTCTCCTGGGGCGGTTTTTAGACTATCAAGTGTGGGCAGTCAAACACTATATTCCTGAAGTTTCTGCTAACTTCTAGCGGTAGGGTAGATGTTGTTTCTCCCAACTGATGGAGTTAAGCTATCATAGCTAGTACAGCAAGAGATACAGGTTAAATCCATGAACACAACGGATGAACAAATCCGCCAACGTAGTTCCCTGTTGGGCACTCAAGTTATCAGCCAGTCCACCGCCCGCAGGTTGGGGGTAGTGACAGAAGTATGGGTGGACATGAACCAGCGGCAAGTTATGGGTTTAACTGTGTCGGAACGCACCCTCCCCGGTACAACCATCAATCTGGGGGAAACCTACTTCATGGCGCTTGAAGACATTAACATTCTCGGACCCGATGCAATTTTGGTAGATAACGATCGGGTTTTACAGGACTATTTAGTTAGTGAAAGATACACAAACTTGCTTGGTTGTGAAGTAGTGACAGAATCGGGGGAAGTCCTAGGTAAAGTAAGGGACTTTCAGTTTGACCCAGAAACGGGGGATTTGCTGTATTTGATTCTGGCATCAATTGCTATACCCCAAATTCCTGCCCAACTGATCAGTACTTATTTACTAGATGTGAACGAAGTGATTGCTGTGGGGCGGGAACGGATTGTGGTGACAGAGGGCATGGAAGAGCGGTTGGAACAGCTGACGAAGGGCATTTTAGAAACCCTAGGACTAGGCAAGCCCCCCTGGGAGCAGGAATACGAGGAAGACTATCTACCTCCCCCCGCCTCTATCTCTACCAATGCCCTGGGGTCGGGACGGCGAGAAAACACCTATCCCACCAAACCCAAACCCACTTACCAACGGGAAGCAACTCCAAGTTGGGAGGAGGAAGACAACTGGGCAGAGGAGAGGGTACCCGTGCAACCACCCCCGAAACGGAAACGCATCGAACCCGAACCCCCACCACCCCCTGACCCCGATTACTACGAAACAACCCAACAGCAGATTCAAAGTGCCTGGGCAAGGGAAGTGAAGCAACCCCAGCCGGAGGAACTAGAAGAACTGTAGAGATGACCACTCTGTTAGGTAAATCCCGATCGGAGCTGATGGATTGGGCAGTGCAGATGGGTCAGCCTGCCTTTCGGGGCAAGCAAGTACACGAATGGATTTATAGTAAAGGGGTTAGCCAGCTAGGGGAAATCCCTGTCCTACCCAAGCAATGGCGGGAAGCGTTGCGGGATGTCAAGGTAGGTCGGTCCCAGGTAGTACACCGAGTTAGGGCAAAAGATAGTACAGAGAAGTTTCTCCTGCAGTTAGAGGACGGCAAGCTAATCGAGACCGTGGGGATTCCCACAAGCAAGCGCCTGACGGTGTGTGTGTCAACCCAGGTGGGCTGTCCTATGGGCTGTACTTTTTGTGCCACAGGGAAGGGAGGCTGGCAAAGGAACTTAAGAGAACATGAGATCATTGACCAGGTGTTGACAGTACAACAGCAGATGCAGAGGCGGGTGAGTCACCTGGTGTTTATGGGAATGGGAGAACCCCTGCTCAACTTAGAGAATTTAGTAGGAGCCATCTACAGTCTGCACCAGGATGTAGGCATCAGTCAGCGCCACATGACTATTTCCACCGTCGGTATCCCCCAGAAAATTGCCCAGCTTGCTACCTACGACCTGCAGGCTACTTTAGCGGTCAGTCTCCATGCCCCTACCCAGGAGTTGCGCCGTCGGTTGGTCCCTGCTGCCGATCGCTATCCCCTCGATCGCTTACTTGCTGACTGTCAGGACTATGTGGCAAAAACAGGTAGGCGAGTTAGTTTTGAATACACCCTACTAGCTGGGGTCAATGACAGTATAGAGTGCGCTATGTTCTTAGCGAAGTTGGTGCGGGGGTTCCAGTCCCATGTCAACCTCATTCCCTACAACCCGATCGGTATAGCAGACTTCCAGCGTCCTCGGGAGAAAGCCATAGCCCAATTTCAGCAGACCCTAGAGCGAGAAGGAGTAGCAGTGAGTGTGCGGCGTACAAGGGGTTTAGAAGCCGATGCCGCCTGTGGACAGTTACGGGGTCGCTATGGGGAGTTTAGAGAAAATTAACAAAAATTTAGAAAATTCTCAGTAAAATGCGAGAATGTAGTCCAGCAAACTTGGCGTACTCTATGACAAAAATCCCCGACCCTAGCTATCAAATGACGTTGACGGCAGCAGCAGCAGCGCAGGATCGGAAAGGGGAGGACATAGTAATTTTGGCAGTGGGGGAAGTTTCCTACATTGCTGACTATTTTTTAATTGTCACGGGACTATCGCGAGTACAGTTGCGGGCGATTGCCATGGGGATTGAGGAGAAACTATGGCAGGAGTACGGTCGTCAGCCCCGTCACAGTAACAATGAAAAAGAGAGTGGTTGGATTTTACAGGACTACGGTGAATTGATCGTCCATATTATGACCCCCAAGGAAAGAGCTTTCTACGGCTTAGAGTTATTTTGGGGGCATGCTCCTAGAATAATGATGGCTCAGACAGCATAGGAGAGAAGCACGGATGAAAATTGGCGACCGCGTGCGCATCAAGGTATCTCTGCGGGTTTATCACCACCCCCAGTACCGCCAGGAGGGTATTGATATCCAGGGTATGGAAGGGGAAATTGTTAACATAGTACAAGACCCCGAAGGCAGACCGATTACCCCTAATTACCCCTACGAAGTGAAGTTAGGCGATCGGTTTTCCGTACACCTAGGGGCGGACGAACTAGAGTTAATTTCTTAGCTGCGAGGTTAGTTATGGTCTCCCTGACAGAATTACAACAGTGGTTGGATAACACCAGCTTTGCCCTTTTATTTGCCGCTATGTTGTTTTATTGGGTAGGGGGAGCCTTTCCCCAGGTGGGGCAATGGTTAGGACTGTTGGGGAGGGCTTTTGTAGTCATAGCTAATCTGGCAATTGCTACTTTACTGCTAGCGCGCTGGCTGGAGGCGGGCTACTTCCCCTTGAGCAATCTCTACGAATCCCTGTTGTTCGTGGCTTGGGCAGTTACCCTCTTCCATTTGGTGGCAGAACAGATGACCGAGAGGAAAATTGTTGGCATTTTTACTAGCCCCCTGGCCACAGGGATCATTGCCTTTGCCGCTCTGAAATTACCAGAGACAATGCAGCAGGCAGCACCTCTGGTACCAGCCTTAAAATCTAACTGGCTGATGATGCATGTGTCAGTGATGCTCCTCAGCTATGGGGCACTGATGTTGGGGAGTGTGTTAGCCTTGGCTTTTCTGGTGGTCACCCACGGACAGGAGGTCAAACTGAGTGGCAACTCTTTGGGTATCCCGATGAACAGTCAGCCGCCCCAAGACATCCGATCCAAGGCACTGGAGGTGCAAGAGTCAGCCAGTAGCAATGGTGGAAATACTTTAGTACTTACGCAGAAGCCTGTCATTCTTACTCCCAGGCAACTCTCTTTAGGAGAAACTTTGGACAACATCAGCTATCGCATGATTGGTTTGGGCTTTCCTTTACTCACGATCGGGATCATTGCGGGAGGGGTATGGGCAAATGAGGCATGGGGTTCTTACTGGAGTTGGGACCCGAAAGAAACCTGGTCTTTGATTACCTGGTTAGTATTTGCCGCCTACCTTCATATGCGGATCACTAAAGGCTGGCAAGGGCGGAAACCAGCCATTTTGGCAACAGTAGGTTTAGGAGTAGTGTGGACTTGCTATTTGGGGGTAAACTTTCTAGGGAAAGGACTCCATAGCTACGGCTGGTTTCTATGAAGGCAGAAATTACACCTGCCAAAATTCTAATTATTGATGACAAACCCACTAGTATTCAGCTGTTGGTTGATCTACTGAGGCGATCGGGCTACCAGCCCACCTTCCTCACAGATAGTAGCACAGCCATGGAGTTGATCCTGCGGGAGCCTCCCGATTTAATTCTACTGGATGTGGTGATGCCTGGTGTAGACGGCTACACCCTCTGTCGGCAAATCAAAGGTAACCCCAGCACCAAGGATATTCCTGTCATATTCATCAGTGGCTACGGTGAGATCATCGACAAGGTGATGGGGTTTAATATTGGTGGGGCTGATTATATCACCAAACCCTTTCACTCCCAGGAAGTACTAGCTCGTATCGAGCATCACCTCTCCCTACAACATCTTAAAAAAGATTTAGAAGCGCAAAATCAACGCTTGCAACTAGAAGTCAACTACCGTATGCAAGCAGAAGCAGAGCTGCGCATTCTCCTGCAATCGATGACGGATATTATCTTGGTTTATGACCGTTGGGGGCAACACCAGCGCACAATTACTACTAACTCCCGTTTTTCCTACAGGGTGCAGGAAAACTACCATCGTTTACTAGCGGAACAGTTTAGTGACTACCGAGACTTTGTGCAGATTGTCCTCAATACCCGTGACAATGTCTGCGATGTGGAGTATAAGTTGTTGATTGACAAGGAAGAGGTGTGGTTTGCTGCCAATATTTCCCCCCTGGAGGAGGATTCTGCCCTCTGGGTGGCGCGGGAAATCACAGGTCGTAAGTTGATTGAATCCAATCTCACGCGCAGCAATGCCTTCCTCAACGCCCAAAAGGAGGTAGAGCAAGACGGGGTATTGATGGTGGATGACCAAGGTCGCATCATTGCCTATAACCAATTGTTCAAGGAAATGTGGCAGGTGGATGAAACATTACTTTCAAGCAGTGAACACCGCTTGATTACCCCCCTGTTGCATAACTCGGAAATGCCTGACCCCCTGGTGGAAGCGATCGAGGCAATGTACCAGCAACCAGAGGAGACCCTCAGATTACAGACGGAATTTAGCGGGCGCATTTTTGATTGTTATGCTCGCTCTGTCTATTCTCCCACGGGACAGTTCTATGGTGTGTGTTGGTTTTTTCGTGACATTACCGAGCGAGTACAGGCAGAGGTTGCCCTGCGGGTTGAGAAAGAGAAATCCGAGAGGTTGTTGTTGAATATTTTGCCGTTTAAGATTGCCGCCAAACTGAAGGAGGGAGCTACCACCATTGCTGATTCCCATCCCGACGTGAGTGTTTTGTTTGCTGATATTGTGGGGTTTTCCCAAGTCGCCTATCACAGAAGCCCCCAGGAGGTTGTCTCTCTACTCAATTCCGTTTTTTCCCGCTTTGATACCTTGGTGGAGAAGTACCAATTGGAAAAAATTAAAACGATCGGGGATGAGTACATGGCAGTAGGGGGGCTGATAGGGCAGCAGCCAGACCATTTGCGGTCAGCGGCTCTCCTGGCTTTAGAAATGCTGGAAGTGATCAGAGAATTTCGCGGCGAAGAAGACCAGACTATGACTTTGCGGATTGGCTTACACACAGGACCTGTAGTAGCAGGGGTAATCGGCACGAAAAAATTTGCTTATGACCTATGGGGGGAGACAGTTAATCTTGCCAGTCGTATGCAGTCCCAGGGTCTGCCCGGAAAAATTCAAGTGACAGAAACAGTATATCGCCGATTACAGCGTGAGTTTCAACTGACCTATCGGGGGGAGATGCTAATCAAGGGACACGGGCTGATGGGGACATTTTGGCTAGAAGGGATGAAATGACAAACTTTCGATCGGGTTTTGTCGCCCTAGTGGGAAGACCGAATGTGGGTAAGTCCACACTCCTCAATGCTTTAGTAGGGCAAAAGATTGCCATTACCTCCCCCGTTGCCCAAACCACTCGCCATCGTTTGCGGGGTATCCTTACCCTACCCCAGGCCCAAATCATCTTTGTCGATACCCCCGGTATCCATAAACCCCACCATCTTCTCGGCACCGTGCTGGTAGAGAATGCCACTAAAGCCATCAAATCTGTCGATGTAGTAGTTTTAGTTGTCGATGGCTCAGTAGCACTGGGCAGGGGAGATCAGTATGTGTTTGATCTAATTCAAAAAGCCCAGGTACCCTATCTCATCGGTATCAATAAAATCGACCAAGCAGCAGACTCTTCCACAATTGCTACTTACCAAACCCTGGGGGATTGGGTGACCTTTTCTGCTCTCCAAAAACAATACCTCGATCGGTTGCAAACAGCTATCTGGGAGCGCTTGCCCCCTGGTCCTCTATATTATCCCGCCGACATGGTCACCGATCAACCAGAGCGCTTCATCATGGCAGAGCTGATTCGAGAACAAATCTTACTCCACACCAGAGAAGAAGTACCCCATTCCGTGGCGGTAACCATCGATCGACTCGAAGAAAGACCAGAGCTCACGGCGATTCTGGCAACGATTTATGTAGAAAGACCTTCGCAGAAAGCCATCATCATTGGAGAGAAAGGACAAAAGCTGAAAACGATCGGGAGCCTTGCCCGCCAGCAAATCCAAAAGCTAATTATGGGAAAGGTTTACTTGGAGTTGTTTGTCAAAGTCCAGCCCAAATGGCGTTCGTCTCGTCTCTATCTCAAAGAGTTCGGCTACCATAGTAGGGAGTAGATTGCTAAAAGTATTGTAATATATAATCTTTGGGTGACTAGCGCAACGGTAGCGCAACGGACTCTTAATCCGCTGGTTCTGGGTTCGAATCCCAGGTCACCCATCCTCAACACCGAGCTACACGGAAAGCAGGCGGGGCTAGGATGGCAATGATTGGTTAATCTGAGCGATTCTCCGACGTGGTTGACAGTCCAATTCTAGGCAACATAGTCTGCCCCTCTCCTCATGATTGCTCCTCCCAGAAATCAATGTTCAAAATAGACTCAATATCTGCAGCGTAGAGCCACCGATCGGGAAAGGCAATCTGCTTGTACTCTCTCGATACCTTCTTCAAGGCTTTTGTCCAGGCTTTCTCAAAAATTTCTGGCCACAGGGTTTTCAGGCTAGGCACTTCCTCTAGGAGCAAATCGATACTGCTGCGCTGGTTGTTGATAGTAACTTCCCAGCCTCGATAATCATTAGGTGATGGCACAAACATCCGTTTGAGTAGATGTTCCAACAAGATCAATAGTCGACTGCTAAGCTCATGTCTTTGTGCAATCCCCAAACCCTCGACCTCCTCAATCAAGTGCTCTAGGTCTAAATTGTCAAAGTCCCGCTTCTTCAGTCGAGCAACAGTGTCCTCAACCCACAATAGGAAATCCCGATCGTGTAAAGATTGGTTCATGACTTTAGCCTTTGTCTTTAGTACTAGCAAAAATGAGACAAATCTTCCACAAGTTTGACAGTATTTTCTCCCATCGCCCTGTTAACGAAGGGACAAGTCCTGAATAATCTGCTGAACTGATTCGTAAAACTCTCGGTTGCCTTGTGCTTTGCACAACTCCGCTCCCTTCTGTAAATCAGATAATCCTCCTTGCTTGTTCCCCAAAACAGATTTAGCTATCCCTCGCAAGACATAGGCTTGGGCATCGTTGGGATTAATTTGAATGGCTCGACTGTAGTCCTCGATCGCTCCTTGGTAGTCTCCCAAAGCAGACTTGGCATTCCCGCGATTGAGGTATGCTGCTGCATCGTTGGGATCAATTTGAATGGCTCGACTGAAGTCCTCGATCGCTCCCTGGTAGTCTCCCAAATCAGCCTTGGCATTCCCGCGATTGAGGTAGGCTTCTGCATCGTTGGGATCGATTTGTATTGCCCGCGTGTAGTCCCCAATCTCTCCTTTGTTCTCGCCCTTGGACATGTGAGATCTCCCAGTACCATAGTTGAATACACTAACACAGCTTGGAACAGGTTTCCACCTCAGTAAAGTGCTTGCGTGCTGGCTTTATCCTGTTTCTGAGCTAGTTCGTGTCTTTTGGAGAGCACGGCAGCATGACGCCTTTGATTCCATACTTGCAGGTAGGGAGAGAGGGAATTTGCTACATAGGCAATGGTTTTGACGACCTCCAGAGGTTTCTGCATATGCTCTAGGTAAGACCGGTGTCCCTAATTTCAGAGGATGGAAGGGGGCTAGTCATTTCTACAAACAATCGGACCATGAAAGTGAGCTAAAAGGGCGAGAAAATTTCAGAGCTGAGATGAATTGCAGTCCTTCTGCTTGGTATCTTAGTCGTTGGTCTAAACTGGTTGAGACCCGATCGTTTATAAATATAGCGTATTCTCATGTCAATCCAGTAATCACGTGCTTAAGTATGTACAATTCCTGAGGAATGTCCTCCAAAGTGGAGACAAACTTTCAAGAATACGAGTCTTGGACCAAGCACTACAGCATGGGCAAGAAACAGTGGAATTACTGACAGGGAGGATGAAGAATGGCTCCGAATGGAAGATGCGATACATAGCCTGGAGGGTAATGAATACTGAGTGCTGATTACTAAAAGTCACGAACTGCACCAGCCCACAAGAAAGGACATAACAGTATGAAGCAAACCTCTCTTAGGCAAGTCACCATTTGCAATATCCTGAATACTAACTTTCAGGGAGATATTCTTCCAAATGCTTATCAATTCTCACCCACTAACTCTGCTAGTAAATTCACATATGTTTCTTATGACAGTAAACTAGCTACCTCAAGAACCGTAGGTCAAAGAACTCCTCCTGCAAATCACACCCCCCGCACTCAGGACATCATCCATTTTTCTGAGTCACTGTGCTGTCATTCCCCAGCGGTTCCAGGAGGAGATAGTGGTGTCCCCCTGCCCAACACCTACCAAATCCAAGCTCTCATCAGAGCTGTCATTCGTCCAGAGCAGTTGCGCACCAATCGGTTATCTTTCTACCTAGGCTTGACCTTTGCCAACCTGACCATTCGGGGTGGCGGCAACAATACCGAAACTGTTTTCACTCACTGCCAACAACGCAGTCCTCGCTGTCTTAAAGGGAATAGCTCCCAGTGCCGTTACCTAGGCAGATTTTGTCACTGCCGCTAGGTCTCTAAACACCCCCTGCTTCTAGGTTTAATAATTTTCCTGGACTTAGTCCCTTAGCTAGGCTAGTTGCTAAAATTTTGCATATGAGTTAATATAATTATTAGGAAGTAGTTGTACTAGAGTAGTGACCTTCTACCCTCTATTTGATATCCTGGGTGTGTTCTCTGACAGCTCCTATCACGGAGTTGTGCGGTTAGAGAGTGGAGCAGGGAGGGTGATTTATCTAGTATTTACTAACAACAGGCAGGTAGGATTCATTTGCCAGTACACTCCCCAAAATGAGCAGGTAGTTAGAGAGTTAGTAGCAATTACAGGGCAGTCTAACTTCCAGGCTTTATCACCACGGCAATTTTTAGCAAAGGGCTTAGAGTCTAAAGCTTTTACCAGGGAAGAATTTGATGCCCATTTAACCCGCTATTTGCTTACCCAGTTGTCTGAGTTTTTATCCCAGCAGTTCCGAGTGGATTTATGCCATGACGTATTTATTGACATGGACTGGGGAATTCCCATCCGTCATTTACTCGATCGTTTAGTCAGTACAGAACAATTGCCTGGTATGTCATCACCTCTTGCCGCAAAGACAGATAAAGAATTGACCTTAGCAGACTTAGTCTGTTTCCCAGTCATCCAGGGGAAAGTAAACGATCGGGTTTATCTCTATCGGCTGCAAACTTCTGATCAAAATGCAAAATTATTGGGCATGGGTTTTACACCAGGAGTGGAAATGCTGGTAATCAATACTCTGCCTGACGGTGGTGTGATAGTTGGTCTAAGGGAAGAAAGAGTGGGTATAGGAGCAGAAGTAGCAGGGCAGGTTCTAGTTATCAAAGCAGAGGACTGGCAAAAAATAAGGTCAATGATGAATCCACAAGAAGTGAAATTAGGACAAGCTCCCATCGGCAGTCGATTACGGGTAGTCGGCTACGCAGCCACTGGACGGGAGTACAAGCAGAAGTTGTTAGCTATGGGGTTGACACCAGGAGTGGAAATCGTGGTAAAACGTCATGCACCGTTGGGCGACCCCACAGAAATTGAAGTTAGAGGTTTTGCCTTAAGTTTACGCAAAGATGAAGCAGCAGCACTGCGAGTTGTACTCATACAAGGAGGAGAACCATGACAATAAAAATAGGTCTAGTAGGTAATCCCAACTGTGGCAAAACAACTTTGTTCAATGCTCTTACGGGGGCAAATCAACGAGTAGGAAACTGGCCTGGGGTCACGGTGGAGAAAAAAGAAGGAAGGTATACTTGGCAAAACCAACAGATAATTGTTGTTGACCTACCAGGGATTTACTCTTTAGATGGAGGGGAAGGAGCAGCAGGTTTAGATGAACAAATTGCTAGGGAATTTCTCCTCCGATCGGAGGCAGATGTAATTATCAACATTGTTGATGCCTCGAATTTGGAACGGAATCTCTATCTGACCACCCAAATTCTAGAGACGGGGCAACTGCTAATTGTGGCTTTGAATATGATTGATGTGGCGGCAAGGCGAGAAATTGACATAGATCATGAAGTTTTGTCTCAACGTTTGGGTTGTCCTGTAATTCCCATGTCTGCCCGCAATGGTAGGGGTATCAAACAATTAAAAGAGGCAATCAATAGCTACAACCGCAAAGTGTCTGATGCCCATGTCATCTATCCCCCTGCTTTAGAAACAGCCCTGCAAAAGCTAATCCATACAAGAGACTTAGACAAACGCTGGGAGGCTCTATATCTACTGCAATACGGAACTGACCCAGAATTACAAGCAGAAAGACAGAGAGTTGTAGACGTGCTGCAAGAAGACATTGATTTAGTCATTGCTGATAGCCGCTATACCTGGATTCATGAGCAACTAGAGGGAGTTCGTCACAGAAGGGGTGTAGTTGATAAAACTGTGTCCGATCGCATCGATCGGGTTGTGGTCAATCGTTGGTTGGGCATTCCTATCTTTTTGGTGGTGATGTATCTCATGTTTTTTATCGCCATTAATGTGGGGGGCGCGTTTATTGATTTCTTTGATATTGGGGTCGGCACGATCGCTGTCGATGGGGTTGCCTACCTATTGGAGAAAGTAAGTGCTCCTGGCTGGTTAATTGGTCTTTTGGCAGAAGGGGTGGGAGGCGGCATTCAGACAACCTCTACTTTCATTCCCCAGATCGGTTTGTTATTTATTTTCCTAGCTATTCTGGAAGACTCTGGTTATATGGCGCGGGCAGCTTTTGTTATGGATCGCCTGATGCGCTTTGTTGGTTTGCCAGGTAAGTCTTTTGTTCCCATGCTGGTGGGGTTTGGCTGTAACATTCCCAGTATCATGTCCACAAGGACGTTGGAAAACAGACGCGATCGGTTAATGACAATTATTATGAATCCCTTTATGTCCTGTGGTGCCCGTCTGCCTGTCTACGCTTTATTCTGTAGTGCTTTTTTCCCTAGGAATGGACAAAATGTGGTTTTCATTCTTTACATTTTAGGCATTCTGGCGGCTATCTTTACAGGATTTGTGATGAAAAACACTCTTTTTCGGGGAGAGGCTGCTCCCTTTGTCATGGAATTACCCCCCTATCATATACCCACAGCCAGCACAGTTTTATTGAGGGCTTGGGACAGACTGAAATCCTTTATCACTAGAGCAGGGGTGATCATTATCTGTCTAGTTGTTATTCTGGGCTTGATGAATTCCGTTGGTGTTGATGGTTCATTTGGCAAGAAAGATAGTCAAGATTCTATTTTAAGTAGCTTCAGTCGTACAATTACGCCAATTTTTACCCCAATGGGAGTAAGGCAAGAGAATTGGCCAGCTACAGTTGGTATTTTTACAGGTGTATTTGCCAAAGAAGTGATGGTGGGAACAATGAATGCCCTCTACACCCAACTAGCAGACCAGCCCCAGGAAGAAGCAGAGCAACCCTACAGCCTATGGGGTGGTTTACAAGAAGCAGTGATGAGTATTCCCCACAATCTCAAGGAAGTAGCTAACACTTTCCTTGACCCGATCGGCTTGGGCATTTTAGAAGGCGCAGATAACGCAGAAGTTGCCGCTGAAAAACAAGGTGTCAGTGCCACAACTTTCGGAGAGATGGCAAAACGCTTTGGTAGCTCTACTGCTGCGATCGCCTTTCTTCTATTTGTCTTAATGTATTTCCCCTGTGTGTCGGCAACAGCAGCAGTTTATCGAGAGACTAACTTAGGTTGGACAGTATTTGTGGCAGGTTGGACAACGGGTTTGGGCTATTGGACAGCAGTTTTCTACTATCAACTTATGACTTGGGTTGACCATCCCCTTAGTTCTCTGGTCTGGCTAATAGTATTGGTTGGGGTAATGACTGTGACAATCCTAGCTTTACGCCGAGTAGGTCTGAAGAGAAAGGAGGAAATTCATCATGCTTAATGCAGTACAGCAGTATCTGCAGACCCGATCGGTTGTATCTTTAGGAGAACTAGCCCAAGCATTGCAAGTAGACCAGGCAGTTGTGCGGGAAATGATACAACTACTAGTTCGCAAAGGTAGAGTAAAGGCAGTGAAGGGAAAAGAGTGTGGCGGCTGTCACAGCTGTGCCCCTGAGACCTTGGAGTTTTACCAGTGGGTCAGGCAGTAGTTTAATACGGTCATTAGCTCGGTTTCAAGGGATAGAGAAATGTTCAGTTTGGTTGCTAGTTACCCCTAGGAAAACTATTTGCTATATACGTTTGTTTACCGCTGAAGTAAGTTTTATTCCTTTTTTCTTTTGGGTTTCAATTATCATAGGACACTATTAGTAACCAGGATATGGAGCAAGACTCCTCTGGCACCTAAAAACAAAATTCAGACTACATAAGTTAGCGAATGGATGACTGTGGAGGGATAGATAGAGCCAATGAGTAAGTAACTGCAGTGTAACTAGCACGAGAAAGATGGAGATAGTGAGTATTGACTGTCCCCACTGAGGAAATACTACACCATTAAAGGGATGTCATAGAGTAATAGAAGTACTTGTGATTGTGCTAATCTTCTTTTGGAGTGAGGTAAAAATAGCTCCTCCAGAGTGGCAGGGAAAACTAGGGGAGTAATATTTGTCAAACATTACCAGATTGATTTCTACTGGATAGAGTTAAAAGATAGACCGATCGGGATCGGCAGGCAAACGAAAAATTTAGAGAGCGGTGCACATTGCCACCAGCCCCTGTAACTGGGAAATGGTTGCCATGACCTCAAATACCCCATCACCCTGTAGAACATTGCCATAGAAGATTTCTCAATCTGGAATTAACTCATAAGTTACCCTGCCACCTACTTGAGGGGAAAGAATTCTCAGAGGAACTGTCTCAAGGATTATCAGTCTGGTCAATAGGTTGGAGCTAGATTAGTTTAAGGGATAATTAACTAGACTCACAAAATTGCTAGGGCAACTATTATTACTTGGATATTCATTTGGGCTTATTACACACAGGAAGGACTTGTCAAATTTTTATGCCTTATTATAATGTTTTTCCTTAGGATTTCATATCATGTACAAAATACTTAGCGGTTTACACTCAACTTTTGTACCTACTTGCCGACTTCAATCATGATTCCCCAATTTCCTGAATTTGTAGTATGATCACGCTATGGCAGGTGTGGATTATTTAATTAGGGCACTCGATCGGGCAGATTCCGCAGACAGTCTCACGGAAGTTGTTAAAGCCTTGGCAAAGACTCGATCGGTAAGGGCTATTCCCCATCTAATTCGGGTGCTGAGTTTCAATAATCCTGGGGCGGCGGTAGCAGCAGTAGATGGTCTGATTGCTATTGGGGTAGAAGCAGTACCCCACCTGTTACAACAACTGGATCGCCACAACTACACAGCCCGATCGTGGGCTATCCGTGCTCTAGCGGGGATTGGTGACCCCAGGGGCTTAGTGACTTTGTTGGGGGCGGCAACAGCAGATTTCTCCGTCAGTGTGCGGCGGGCAAGTGCTAGGGGTTTAGGTCTGATGAAGTGGTATTGGTTCCCTCCCGAACTGCGGGAAATTGCCCAAGCAGAAGTCCTGGAAGCTCTGCTATTTGTGTTGGAGCAGGATGAGGAATGGGTTGTCCGCTACAGCGCTGTGACGGGGTTGGAAGCCTTTCTACCCAGTTATCCCCCTGCCACCGATCGGGTGCAAGCCTGTTGGCAATATCTCCTACACCATGACCCTGTTCCCGCTGTGCGTGCCCGCATTGCCTATGCCCAGAAAAATCTCCTGACTCCTCCCCCTATCACTCCTGAACCGCTAACTGCCACGATCGATTGGCAAGAAATTCTCGCCCGCCTCAGTGAACGTAAACGCCAGGAGCGACTGACTCCCAGTGACCCAGGTAACTACCGTCAGTTGGCAAAAACGATCGTGTGTCAAGACTTGTGAAGATTGCTTTACGGATGTAACAAATTCCACTTAGGATTTTGTTTTAGTTTGTAACTTAGCAAAATGGGTATGCGTAGATTATTAGCTGTTGTACTGGCGGTAATAGTTTGGGTAGGGATTGGTATCCAGCCTGTCCGAGCTGACCTCGGCTTTGACATCCTTACCCCCTGTGGGCAATCAGAAGCCTTCCAGAAGCGTCTAAATGACGAGATCAGCGGTTTCGAGGAACGGTTAAGCAACTTCCAACCCGGCACCCCCCAACATCAATACCTGCTTCACAAGGTGGAGACGACCAAAGCGCGTTTTAGCAAATACGCGGGCTTACTCTGCGGCGAAGATGGCTTACCTCACCTGATCTCCGACGGTAGATGGGACCATGCAGGGGAATTCATTATTCCTAGCTTGCTATTTCTATACATTGCTGGCTGGATTGGCTGGGTGGGCAGGAGCTATATCCGCACCATTAAGAAAAATACCGACGAAGCCTACGGAAAAGAAATTATTATCGATGTACCCTTGGCATTGCAGTGTATGCTCACTGGGTTTATCTGGCCTCTGGCAGCTTTGCAACAATTCGCTTCTGGCGAGCTGACTGCTCCCGATAATGAAGTGCCTGTTTCCCCTCGTTAATTTATTTATTTGGAGTGAGTAAATTATGCAAGACTTTGTTAAGTATCTTTCTACTGCCCCTGTCCTCGCGGCTTTGTGGATGTTTATCACAGCTGGTATCTTGATTGAGTTAAATCGCTTTTTCCCTGATTTGTTAACTTTTCCACTGTAATTAGGAATTAGGTTTGATGAAAAAACTGGAGAGGGGAAGTGCCCCTCTTTTTTCATTAAGGTAGGTCGACAATTTCACCACCAAAAATAGTCACTATATTTTGTAATTCGTCTACCGATCGATCGTTTCTTCTTGTTTCAGTTGGCTCTGGGGCTGCTATGGGGACTGCCGCGGGGGAGGGGAGAACTGCAGGACTTGGAGATGGGGAGCTACTGGCAATGATAAACTCTACTGCCACAGGGCGTTGGAGAATTTTTTGACAGGCATCGGCTATTTGTTGTTGTTTGGGAGCAAAAAATTTCTGCACAAACTGCTTACTCTTTACTTCGATTATTACCTTGTCCAATCTAATTTCTGTGCAACGACCGTGTTGGGATACAAGTGCCCTTGTCGCCATTGGTAGATTATTTAGGATTTGTTCCCAAAATTTATTGACATCCTGACTGGGTAGGTAGGAGTCAGTAGTTTTACTTGGCTGTTGTTGGGTAGCAAGGGGTTTTACTCCAGATACTTTGAGTACTTCTGGGCTAGGAGTGACTGCTGCTGGTGCAACAGTAGTAATTTCCGCTGGAGTTGAGTCCAGTAAGCCCAGCAAAATAATTTCTAACCACAGGCGCGGCTGGGTGGTATTTTTTAACTGTAATTCTCCCTGCCTTAACTGTTGTTGCCCCTGCAAAATTCGCTCAGTGGTGATCCTAGAGGCTAACTCCACTAATTTGTGCCAATTATCACCTGTCCAGCTAACTAAATCTAACCGATCGGGGGCAGTTTTAGCAATCAATAAATCCCGATAGAGAGCGGCAACACTCTGCAGAATAACTAGGGGTTCCCTACCTCTGTCTAAAATCTGGCGTGTAATTTCTAGTAATTGTATAGAGTGCCCCTGCAGGATTGCTGCTGTCAGAGTTAATAAATTGTCCTCAGAAATTGCTCCCACTAAATCCCAAATCATCCCTGCTGTAACAGTGCCATCCAGGAGGCTGACCTGGTCTAACAAAGATTCACTATCCCGCAATCCTCCCTGGGACAATTGAGCAATCAATCTAATCGCCTCTGGTTCAATTCTGATGTTTTCGGCTCTAGCAATTTGGGTAAGGTGGTTAACCATCGCCTCTAGGGGTATACGACGAAAATCAAAACGCTGACAACGGGAAATGATAGTCGGTAAAACCCTTTGAGGGTCAGTAGTTGCTAGAATAAAAACCACCCGATCGGGGGGTTCTTCTAAAGTTTTCAAGAGAGCATTAAAGGCGGCATTACTAAGCATATGACATTCGTCAATGACATAGACTTTGTAACGAGCTTGGACAGGAGCAAACTGAGCCCGTTCAATAATTTCTCTGATGTTATCCACACCTGTATTACTGGCAGCATCAATTTCTGTTACATCTAAGGCTGTGCCTTTACTAATCGATAGACACAGGGTACATTGACCGCAGGGATTAGGTGTTGGTCGATCGGATGCCAAACAATTCAAAGACTTTGCCATGATGCGGGCGGTAGAAGTTTTACCTGTTCCCCGCGCACCTGTAAATAGATAGGCAGGGGCAATTCTCTGTTGCAAAATGGCATTAGTTAGAGTACGAGCAATCCCTTCTTGTCCTACTAAATCGGCAAATGTTTGGGGACGATATTTGTGATGAAGGGGTTCATAGCCCATAGTGTCATGCCTAGATGTGCGTGCGGCTTATGGCCATATTTACTAGTAGGAAATTGAGAACTACTCGTAAAAAACAATTGTAACAACATCCGTAAAATTCGGTTAAAATATTGGCGCAGTTTCATCTATGTTCCTATGTCTCTGCCTTTTCCCCCTGAACAGGTCTTGCTCACAGGTATTGTCATTGCTACTATCTTGATCTACCTGCCTTATTTTGTCGTGGCAGCTGCCCGAGTTAGCGCCAAAGTTGACCTTGGTAATCCTCGGGTTGCTCTGGATAAACTCCCTCCCTATGCCCAAAGAGCTAATGCTGCCCACCAAAATTCCTTTGAAGTGTTTAGCTTGTTTGCTGCCGCTGCTCTGATGGTCTACGCCACGGGTAAGGCTTCTAATTATACTTCCATAGTCACGATCGTTTTCCTGGTCTCCCGTCTACTCCACACCATCTTTTACATTGCCAATATCCCTCCCCTGCGGGGCTTAGCCTGGATTGTCAGTATTGGCTGCGTCGCCAGCCTCATGGGTACCAGTTTAACTGTCTTCAGGCAAGCTTAAACCGATCGGGTCATCTGCACGCGGTAGCGGTTCTTTTTAGTCACCAGCACATCATCAATTCTCAGTCTGCCCTTGCCTCTGATACTGACGAGGTCACCAGGTTTGAGTTGATAGCTGGGCTGTTCAATGGTTTTCCAATTTACCCGTACTTCCGCTTGCTGGATTAGCTCTGCCATCTTGCTCCTGGACATGCCAAACCCTGCTGAAGCAACAGCATCCAGGCGTAAAGAGGCTTCTACACTGACAACCTCCTTGGTTTGGGGGGGACGGACGCGCAACTCTGACCACTCGATCCCTCGCACTTTGACAGGTACAGTACGCACCTGCTGTAAATTCAGCACCAGGTAGTCTCCTAGGGTGGGATCAACGATCGCTTGTGCTCCACGCTCCCCCAGGACAATAATATCGCCTACCTTGCCCCGATCGATGCCTGTAGCTAAGATCGCTCCCAAGAAGTCGCGGTGATGGGCAGGGTCAAACAAAAAATTGCCGACAATTTCTATAGGCAAAAGGGGAAAGTCAGTAGGACTGAGGGATTGTTCTACTCTGGCAATTGCTAAGCGCTGCCGTTCCGCCTGGTCATACCCCCCCCAGGCTAAAACCTGTACTTCCGTAAATTTCTGGAATAGAGCCTCTGCCTCCGCCAGGATAGGTGGTGGTAAAAAATCGCTGTACACTACCTCCCAGCGTTGTAGTGCTCGGTCTCCTAAGTCCAATAGGCGGGCTATCTCTTCGGTTCGATGGAGCTCGCCGACATCCCGAAATTTCAGCTTGCTCAAACTATCGCGGGGCAGCATTCAGCAAAATGTCTAATTTCCCTTCCCTCTCCAAAGCGTACAGGTCATCACAACCGCCAATGTGCTCGTCATTGATAAAAATTTGGGGCACCGATCGCTTGCCATCTTTCCCCCGACGCGCCATGGCATCCCTCGCCACTTCATCCCCGTCTATTTTGTACTCAATATACTGCACCCCCTTACTGTCGAGCAGTGCCTTTGCCCGCAGACAGAAGGGACAGAACTGCCAGGTATAGATTTCTACCTTTGCCATCGCAACACAGCTTAAATTTTCTAATTAAAGTGTAACATCCTGGCAAAAACTAG
The DNA here is from genome assembly GCA_025055675.1 of Pseudanabaenaceae cyanobacterium SKYG29. Lineage (NCBI taxonomy): Bacteria > Bacillati > Cyanobacteriota > Cyanophyceae > Pseudanabaenales > Pseudanabaenaceae > Pseudanabaenaceae cyanobacterium SKYG29. Next base: position 42,942 of record JANWWT010000008.1, on the reverse strand, counting down.
TCAGGCTAAGTCTCCTACCTGCCAGCAGCACACCGGCGGTAGGCACCGTGGGGGCAACCTACCTAGGTCAGATTACTGCCGATCGCGATTGCTGGGACGGCGACTAGATGTTTCTTTGGGGCGTGCCTTATTGACCCGCAAATCTCTGCCCATCCACTTAGCCCCATCTAAGGCATCGATCGCGGCATCCTCCTGCGCCTCCTCTGCCATGTCCACAAAGGCAAAGCCCCGTACTCGTCCCGACTCCCGATCGATGGGCAACTGCACCCGTTTCACTGTGCCGTAGTCAGAAAATACCTCCTTTAAGTCCTCCTCCGTTGCCTTGTAGGATAGGTTACCTACGTAAATCGTCATAATTCCTCCGCATTGAATCGTAACTCCAGAATACGGCAGGAATCTTTGACGACTTCTGGACCGTATTCAGATGGCTTCAGTATAACCTAGTTACCACAATTTGTAAGTGTGGCAAATCACATTGTTCAGGTTTGTTGCACTGCTAGGGGGGTGATTTCGTGCCTGTTGCCAAAAATTGCCCGCGGCCGGAATAAATTGACCAAAAGTAGCCATAAACTCTCTAACTCGCCAGGGGAATGCTGATGCCGCCACTGCCCAGGTCGACAGAATAGTAATCTTATTAGTTGCCGCTCCTGGGTTAAGTTAAGATTTGTAAAGTCCACCCGCCCCGATTGGGGGTCATAAATTCCCTCTAAAGGTAGATTTTCCTCCAGGATAGTCAGTTGCACGGGGCTTTTGCTAGAAATAGGGGGCGGCTGGGTGGGATGAAACATCAACCCTACTTCCGCGATGATGCTGGTCTGTCCCCAGAGGGTTTGTCCTGTGGGCAGTTCTAATTTGACTGTGCGGGTGAGGGTAAACCATTCGTAGCGATCGGGTTTGGGCACATCCAGCATGACTAGGAGAGCAATACTCACCAGAAAGAGGTTATAGAGGCTCCAAATCCAGGGCAGTCCCAATCCCTTGGGGTAATAGCCGCCCATGTGGATTAGACAATTGCCCAGGTTGAGCCAAAAGCTGACTACTGTTGCCACAAACACAATGATAAGGGGGAGAGCTAGCCGCCAGTGAAACATTAATCCTTCCCGTTGCCCCCCCTTGGGCGTGACCTTAAAGCCCTTACTAAAGGGTCGCCAGAAAGTTTGGATGACAGTGAGAGCGAGGGGAAAACAGAGAACAACATCGTAGATTTCCGAAATAATCAAAGAGCGACTGCGCTGACTCAGCCAGGCAAAAACTGTTAAATTGACCAAATAGTTAGGCAAAAAGTAAGTCAGAATCTCCTCCTGGGTAGCAACAACGGGCAATACCCCCAAGAAAGCAGACAAAATGGGAATAGTGAGAAACCCCACACGGGAAAGACTAGTCAGCCAGTGCAAAATGCCCGTCAGATGGGAGAGACGCTGCAGCAAATTCAACCCAGGGATCAGCAGTGGGTTCTCTTGGATAAAGAAGGCTTGGAGTGTACCCCTTGCCCACCGCAGTCTTTGGGTGGCCTGGGCAGCCATATCGGGGGGAGCTTCCCCTGCACTCAGCTTTTCGTTGAGGTAGACCAGACGATAACCGCGGCTGGAGAGTTTCACACCCGTAAAGTAGTCTTCGCTGAGGGAACTCGTGACAAATCCCCCCCCAATTTCTGCCAATGCCGATCGCCTTACAACGAAGGAAGTTCCTGCACACACTACGCTATCCGTGCCATCTCTGACGGGCTGGATTTGGCGATAGAAGGATTCCTGTTCTGGGGCAAGGATATTTTCCAAACCTAGGTTACGGGCAATGGGGTCAGGGGTATAAAAACTCTGGGGCGTTTGCACCAAAGCCACCCGCTCGTCCTGAAAAAAACCCACGGTACGCTGGAGAAAGTTAGTAGTAGGGACAAAATCGGCATCAAAACAGACTATCAATTCCCCCTGGGTTTGGCGGATAGCATTATTGAGATTGCCCGCCTTAGCATGACGGTTGTCGGGGCGCGTGATGTAGTGACAGCCTAACTCCGCTGCCAGTGCTCGCATCTCAGGACGGCGAGTGTCATCTAAAAGATAGATGTTGAGTTTATCAGGAGGATAGTCTAAGGCTTGACAGCCAATGATTGTGCGCTTGAGGATATATGTCTCCTCGTTGTAGGTGGGCACTAGCACGTCTACCGTTGGCACAAACTTCCCTGCCACTACCGCTTCACTGTAGCGATCGGCTTCCTCCCGCCTATCTCTCTCCATCAGCAATAAAAGTAACTGGAGTGCACCCGCAACGATCGTGAGCATTTCCAAAATGTATAGGCTGAGGCTGAAAAAGCCCTGTAGCCAGTTTTGCCAGTTGAGAGTGCTAAAAGTCCGCCACCAGACATAACGCCCCCCTAAAACAATCAGAATACTGACCACCACTGCCCGCGACCAGGGAGAGGGTTGGGGAGAAATTTTAGTCACTAACCAGGCAACTAAGAAAAGAACGATCGTGGGTAAAAGGGGCCATTTCTGGGCTTGCCACTGTGGCGGGTGTTGCCATAGCCAGACAAGTCTCTGCCAGAGGAGGGGGGCGTAATTTGCCTCCCCAAACCACAATAAAACAGTAATACCTCCTACTAGCAACACCCCCACCATCCACCAGGGGGCGGACCGAACCGTGGGCTGTAACGATCGTTTGGTGTGCATGGTTTAGCTCTCTCACTAAGAGGTCATCCGCAGCAGGCAGAGAAATGGCACAATATCTTTAACAATTGTTAAATTTTGTTATGGCTAACATTAAGTTTATCAAAGAAGACAAGTTGGTATTTGCAGTAGACGGGGCAAATTTGCGTATTAAGGCGATGGAGAACGGGATTGACCTCTACACCCTTTGGGGGAAGATGACTAACTGTGGCGGCTATGGACAATGTGGTACCTGCCTGGTGGAAATTACCGAAGGCATGGAAAATACTAATGAACGCACAGAATCAGAACAGCGCAAACTGAAACGCAAACCCCCCTCCTATCGGCTAGCTTGTCAAACGATTGTCCATGGCGACCTCAGTGTCAACACCAAACCCCAGTAGGGAAAGCCCTACCTGTTAATATGGTTAACAAGGATTTACGATATTCCATCATGTAGCGAGATTCCTATGGCGCGAGACTACTACGAAATTTTGAACGTTCCCCGCAACGCTGACCAGGAGGAAATTAAAAGAGCATATCGGCGGTTAGCGCGCAAGTATCACCCCGACGTGAACAAAGAAGAGGGGGCAAAGGAGAAACTGCAAGAAATTAACAATGCCTACGAAGTGCTCTCTGACCCCGAAAAACGTGCTCGCTACGATCGGTTTGGGGAAGCAGGGGTATCGGGAGCAGGTGCTGGAGTAGGGGTCAATTTTGAAGACCTCGGTGGTTTCGCCGATATATTTGAGAGTTTCTTCGGGGGATTTGCTACAGGGACTACTCAAACTCGCCGCCGCACTGGACCAACACGGGGGGATGACTTACGTTTCGACCTGAAGTTAGAGTTCCGCGAAGCCATTTTTGGTGGGGAAAAGCAAATTCGCATTACCCATTTAGAGACCTGTACCACCTGTGGCGGCACGGGAGCCAAACCGGGGACGAGGCCGCGTACCTGTCCTACCTGTGGTGGATCGGGGCAAATTCGTCGGGCAACGCGTACTCCCTTTGGTAGTTTCACCCAAGTTTCTACCTGTCCCACCTGTGGGGGTACGGGGCAGGTTATTGAAGACAAATGTGAGGCTTGTAATGGAGCAGGGATGACCCAAGTCTCCAAGAAGTTAAAAATTACTATTCCCCCTGGGGTAGACAACGGTACGCGCCTGCGGGTTTCAGGGGAAGGGGATGCCGGACAACGGGGTGGACCGCCCGGTGACCTCTACGTCTATCTATTCGTGCAATCAGACCCCCACTTTACTAGGGAAGGTATTAACATCATTTCAGAGATTAAAATCAGCTACCTGCAGGCAATCTTGGGGGATAAAATCACGATCGATACCGTCGACGGCAAAAAACCCCTCACAATTCCCGCTGGCATTCAACCAGACACAGTTTTAACCCTAGAAGGACTGGGCGTACCCAAGTTGGGTAACCCTGTAGCGCGGGGGGATCACCTGGTGCGGGTAAAAGTAGAAATTCCTACCAAGATTTCCCAAGAAGAACGGGAAGTACTTGAGAAGTTATTAGAGCGACAGAAGGGTAGTAGTAACAAAGGATTCCTAGGCAGCTTTTTCCATAACCATTGATTACTCCGAATCTCTAACCTAGAGAATTACTAACTTTATATTTATAATTGTCATTGCCTGCTTTTCGGGCAGTGAGTTAGTTTACTGTCTTTTTTGTGATCTCTTCTACCCCGTCGAAAAAGGATTTGTCTGATCAAATGCAGAACTTGTAATGTGGCTCAGTACTGCTTTGCTCACCCCCATGGATGCTGTTGTCCGCAAACCTCTGCTCAATGGAATAAAAATTTTGTCTAACGACACCATGAGAGAACCGGCCTAACTCAAGTGGTTGTCATGGAACTACACAAACTTTGGTATTTGCCTGGTTTGAAAAAACAAGCCTCAACTCAATCATTATGACTGCCATTTTTAGGGGTCATCCCCCAGCAAGTCAATTACTGACTATTCATATCAAGGGGAATTTCATCTGGAAATAATTTCCTGTATTCTGTCCTGACAATTTTGAGGACATCACTATAGCATTCTTTTGCCGCGTGATCAAATAATTACGCAAACTAGGGAACTGCTCTAACAAAGCTTTTAGCTCAATTTTCAATCGAACGATCCTGCCCTCTCACTCCCTACACTCTGGCATATCAACAAACTTGTGTTTCAGTAAGAGTTCATATGATGTTACCAAACTACTGCGTAGTTTTCGCCTATCCCTACCTGCCAAACTCTCAAGCTCCTCTATCAAATTATCATGGGAATCTGTTTTATAAAGAGAATTAAGTAAAAGCTGCATAGCTGTACCATTCACCATCTGCTCTTTACATTGTAAAAGTTCCTTGGCTAGTCTAAATCGATCGGGGTAAAATAGTACAGAATTTAGGCATATTTTCAGGTTCTAAGCTATGACCACGTCCCCCACCATCACCTACACCCTGGAAGAGTTTTTGATGCGGTTTGACCAGAAAATCGATCGGCAGTTTGCGGAGCTGAAGTTAGAACTGAAGCAAGACATTGCTGTCCTCAGGGCTGAAGTCAAGCAAGAAATCTCCAACCTCAGAGCCGAGGTCAAGCAGGAAATCTCCGACCTCAGGCAAGAAATCAAGGAGTTGAATCAGAAAGTCTCCAGCTTATCAGCTGATGTCAAGGGTTTGGATGAGAAAGTCAAAGGTATCGACAAACGCCTGGAAAATCTTGAATTCATTGTACGTGGTGGTCTGGTAGCCTTCCTGACTGGCTTTGTCGGTCTAGTTTTGAAAGTCTTGGGTGTCATCCCTAACATCAAAACGGTTTAGAGAGAGAGGTCTCGGTTATAATAACACAGTCGAGAGGGAAAAACTATGACCACGTCACCCACTATCACCTACACCCTGGAAGAGTTTTTGATGCGGTTTGACCAGAAAATCGATCGGCAGTTTGCGGAGCTGAAGCTAGAACTGAAGCAAGACATTGCTAACCTCAGAGCTGAAGTCAAGCAAGAAATCTCCAACCTCAGAGCCGAGGTCAAGCAGGACGTTGCCAAGCTCGATCAAAAAATGGATAGGCAATATGCCGAGCTTAAGCAAGAAATCAAAGAGCTGAGTCAGAGAGTATCAGACCTGTCTGCCAATGTCAGTGGTTTAGATGAAAAGGTCAAAGGTATTGACAAACGCCTGGAAAATCTTGAATTCATTGTTCGTGGTGGTCTGGTGGCTTTCCTAACTGGTTTTGTCGGTCTAGTCTTGAAAGTCTTGGGTGTCATTCCTAGTATCAAAACGGTTTAGAGAAAGGCAACCAGGTATAGGTGCAGATGACGCTGACGATCGGAATCGCCTGGCCCAGTTCAGGAGAAAGAGGGTATAGAAATGGTGGATACAACAAGGGAGCTTTTGCGAAATTCAGAGTCAACTTAGTTGATTTACGCTTGTCATTACTCGCTTGAGACTCTCCGATAGACAAAAGTTACTTGCCGCTCCTACCTTGACCTCTCTTGTGTGTCAGTTCAGATTCTGTCCTACAGCAACGATCGTTGGTTAATTATGGTCTGACAATGGAACTGTTCACAGTTGAGGGTAAATCTGTGGTACGCCGACTGATCACTTCCATTATGACAATGGCACTTATCCCATTGACTGTTGCTGCTTTTAGTTCTGATCGAGATATGTATTTCCCACAAACAGATATATCAGTAAATCGCAGCTGGTTGCGCTTGATGGAAATGTAGCAAAGCTAAAAGTGGAGGTAGCAAGAACTGATAGATTATTTTTTGGGTCTCATTTTAGTCTGGATTGTTATATCATAGCCTGGGGGTTAAGGAGTCTCGGGCATTGGTACAGCAGCAAGGGATCAGGTTTGGTACAGATGGCTGGCGGGGTATTATCGCCGATCGGTTTACTTTTGCCAATGTCGATCGGGTAGCGCGGGCAGCAGCACAAGTCCTGGCAGCCAACTTTGGACACCTAGAGACAAGACGGATCATGGTGGGGTACGACCGTAGGTTTTTATCCGATCGGTTTGCTCGTTGTGCGGCAGAGGCAATAGCAGAACAGGGGTATGAAGTTTATCTTGCCCAGAACTATTGTTCTACCCCTGCCATGAGTTGGGCGGCTTTCAGTCAGCGGGCACTGGGGGCAGTAGTAATTACCGCCAGTCACAATCCGCCAGAGTACAACGGTTTCAAAATCAAGGGTGCCTTCGGAGGGTCAGTACCTAAATCTGTAACAGAGCAAGTGGAGAAAACCCTAGCAGAAGAGATAGAAAAACGATCGGGTGGCTCTATTACCACTTTTGACCCGTGGTCAGATTATGCAGCAGTCTTGCAGAAAAAGGTAGATTTAGAAAAGATCAAAGAGAGCTTTCGATCGGGCAAAGTAAAAGTGTTAGTCAATCCCATGTACGGTGCGGCAAGTGGTGGTTTGGGCAAAATTTTAGGGGAGTTACCAGGTTTAGGAGAAATTAACAACAGACATGACCCTTTGTTTGGCGGTGTACCACCAGAACCGATCGCCAAGTATTTAGGGGATTTTTGTCAGCAAGTGCAACAACTACAAGGGGAAAACCCTGATAGGATTGTGTTTGGTCTGGCTTTTGATGGGGACGGTGACCGCATCGCTGCCGTGGATGGAGAGGGAAATTATCTTAGCTCCCAAGTTCTGATTCCCGTTTTAATCGAGCATTTACATTGCCAGCATGGGCTACTGGGTCAGGTGGTCAAGACTATCAGTGGTTCGGATTTGATTCCCCGCGTTGCCCAGTTATACAACTTACCAGTGGTGGAAACAGCGATCGGGTTTAAGTATATTGCGACAGAGATGCTAAAAGGCGGTTTGACTCTTTTGGGGGGTGAGGAGTCAGGGGGCATTGGCTACGGCAATCATATTCCAGAACGGGACGCTCTCCTGTCTGCCCTATACGTTTTAGAAGCAGTTGTAACAAGGGAGAAAGACATTCCCAGCCTATACCGTGCCCTGCAAGAGAAAGCCAATTTTTACAGCGCCTATGATCGAATTGACATCACAGTCAAACAACCTCAGACATTAATTGATACCTTGGCTAAACATTGCCCTGACCGCGTAGCCGACCGATCGGTATTGAGTGTGCAAACGATCGATGGGTTCAAACTCCGCCTAGAGGGAGATAGTTGGCTTTTGATTCGGTTTAGTGGTACAGAACCCCTATTGCGTCTCTATTCTGAAGCTCCTACTATAGAAGAAGTGCGTCAGATTCTCCAGTGGATTAGGGAGTGGGTGGAAAAAGTGGATTACTGAATAATAGTGGGATTGTAGCCTGGTATCTTACTTTCATCCACCTCGTCAATTTGTTCAGGGGGCAGAAACATCTGGGCATATTTCAGATAAACCTTTTCACGAATGAACAGGTCAAACAAGTCAGGGTCAATGTGATTATCTAACTTCATCTTACCCAAAATGTGCAAACACTCTGATAGTTTCTTACCTGGCTTGTAGGGGCGATCGCTGGCGCTCAATGCCTCAAAAATATCAGCAATCCCCATCATGCGGGCGGGAATAGACATCTGTTCCCGCGTTAAACCCCTAGGATAACCCTTACCATCCATCCGTTCGTGGTGACCCCCTGCATACTCCGGTACCCGCCGCAGATTCTTGGGATAGGGTAAAGATTCCAACATCTTGATTGTGACGACAATGTGACGGTTGATAATCTCTCGTTCCTCCTTTGTCAGAGTCCCTTTGGTGATGTTGAGATTGTAGATTTCATCCTCCGTGAGGAAGTTCTGTTGATTGCCATCAAAGTCCCACCACTGATATTGACCGATCGCTTTTACTCTCTCTTTCAAGTCATCTGACATATACTCACTACCAATGTTGCAGTGGCGCAGGAATTGCCGATCGGATTCTAACTGTGCTACCTTTGCTGCATACTCTTTTTCTAAATCAGCAATAGAATAGTCAGCCTTTCCTTCTAGGACAGCTATCTTTTTTTGTAGTAGTTCTATTTCCAGGTCCTTTTTCAGGGCGGCAAATCTGGTATCAATTAAGCCAATGCGGTCATAGATTGTCTGTAGCTTTGTAGCCTTTTCAATCACATGGACGGGAGTAGTAACCTTGCCACAGTCATGCAGGAGACCAGCGATTTTTAATTCGTATAACTCCTCCTCCGTCATTGTAAAATCTTTGAAGACACCGCTTTTCGTATTACAAGCAGCTTCTGCTAACATCATGGTTAAAACTGGGACGCGGCGGCAATGTTGCCCTGTATGTTCTGACTTTTCATCGATCGCCTCTGCAATCACTTTGATAAATGCCTCAAATAGCTCGCGGAATTCATTAATCAATTGTTGATTAGTAATAGCAATTGCTGCCTGGGAAGCTAAAGACTCCGCTATTCTTTGGGCAAAGGGCGAGAAAGGGATGATCTGACCGCTATCATCTTTGGCATTGATCAACTGCACAACACCAATTACTTCTTCTTCGTGGTTTTTCATCGGCACAGTTAAAAAAGACTGGGAGTGATAGCCGTTTAGGCGATCGAATTCCCGCATACCAGCAAAATCAAACCCCTCAGTGCGGTAGGCATCAGGGATATTGATAGTCTCCCCTTTAAGAGCGCAACAAGCAGCTACTGTAGTGTAATTAGGTTCACCGTTGGCTTGATAGAGGGGAATTGGGGGTAGGGTTACTGGTTTGCCTTTCACACCCCCCAGGTAGATGTTGAGAGAAGTGTTGAGAACAGTGTTGAAATGCAAATGGTTATCTTTCAACATGTAGATGGTGCCCCCATCTGCCCCCAGCATTTGTTTTAGCTCCCGCAAAATCATCTCTAATAGAGTGGGAATGTGACGTTCAGCAGAGAGGGCAATACCGATCGCGTTGAGCTTTTCCAGCTTCTCTACGGTTGCGGCAATCTCTGTGCACTGAGTATCAATTTTGTCAGTCATTTGATTTTCCTCAGTGATTCGGCGAAGGGGAGGGGTGGTAAACCTAAACTTTTACGCCACTGCTCAAATTGGCGGGGATTGAGCAAATACCAAGCGTAGCTGAATAGGGCTAAAAAGAGGATGGCTCCGCTAACAGCACTTATCAGTTTACTCAACCAGAGTGTGGGCCTAGCTGCTCTCTTCTTAACTTCTAGCCCCGCAAAAATTTTTTCCAGGGAAGCGGGTACCTGGTTGTTCTTTGTCCATTCCCGTACCGCTATGCCCGTCGTTCCCCCCAGCCTGGGTAAACCAATTGCCCCCACGCGGCGAATCAAAGCCTGGTCTTCTGTTACTAGAATAACTACTGCATTAGGATTCTGCTCTGCCATCCCGTAGGCACATTGGGCAACGGTGTAGGACAGGCGTGCTTTGCGACTGAGATTGTGCCCTGGGGTAGGAGTTAGGTCACTGTGGGATTTAGTTACCCGCGTTACTTGCCAACCCCCCCCCTCGTAGTAGCGCAAGAATTCTTTAGCCGCCGCTTCGGCAGTAGTCTCTCGCCCTAGAGGGGCTTCCTCTGCCATCCGTTTTAATTCGTCTAGTACTACCTGGGGGATGTAGCAGGTGCCTAGTCTCGTCACTGCTTGCCAGTAGTGCAGGTTACCAGAGGTAATCGGGCCTTGGTCAAAAATGAGTATGTGGGGTGCCATAACTAGCAATCACTGCGTCCCTCCCCTCAATTTTAAGGCACAAAAACCTGGGCTGGCAGTCTAAAGTACAAGAAGGGTAAGGGTAACTGCAGAAACATGAATAGGTGGCTGTCTTCCATTGTCTGGATATTGGCATTGCCAGGATTTGCTCAAGTTCGGTCGGCTTTTACAGAAGCCCAGTTGGATAACTATGCCAGGGCGGTGCTGCTGATTGAACAAAAGCGGGAAGAAGTTCTCAAGCGGGCAAAACAACTGCCTGTGTGGGAAAGTGCTGTACAACAGGCGGATAAACAGGGGGTAGGTATCTGTGACCTCAAGCCCCCAGAGCCACAATTGCAAGCCCTATGCCAGGAGATGTTCCGCCATGCCAAAGAAACGATCGAGCGCTACGGTTTTGACAACCAGGAGTTTAACCTAATTACTCGTTCCCAGCAAACGGACAAGGAATTACAAAAGCGCCTGCAACAGAAGGTAGCGGAACTGCGGGCAGGGCAAAGTCGGCGGTGACTAGAGTATCCCCTCAGTTTTTGCCATGTACAGGAGCAAGTCTAGCACACGGTGGGAATAGCCCCACTCATTGTCGTACCAGGCAACTACTTTGAAGAAGTGGGCGTTCAGTTCAATCCCGGCTTTGGCATCGAAAATACTCGATCGGCTGTCCCCTCGAAAATCCATTGATACAACTTCATCCTCGGTATAGCCGAGAATGCCAGCCATTTCCCCCGCCGCTGCCTCTGCCATCTTTTGGCAAATTTCCTTGTAGGAAGTAGCCTTGTCCGTGCGGAAGGTTAAATCAACCACAGATACGTCGGGAGTGGGGACGCGGAAAGCCATACCTGTCAATTTACCCTTGAGGTGGGGTAGAACTAGCCCTACTGCTTTCGCCGCCCCTGTGGAAGAAGGAATGATATTTTGGCTAGCACCTCTGCCACCCCGCCAGTCTTTTTTACTGGGTCCATCTACCGTGGGTTGGGTAGCAGTCATAGCATGGACAGTGGTCATTAACCCCTCTACCAAGCCAAAATTATCGTCAATCACCTTGGCAACAGGTGCCAAACAGTTGGTTGTGCAACTAGCGTTAGAGACGATCGTGTCTTTTTCAGGATTGAACTTTTGGTGATTTACTCCCATCAAAAGAGTAGGTACCAGGTCTGGGTCTTTAGTGGGGGCTGAAATGACTACCCGTTTTGCCCCTGCCTGTAGATGTTGACTTGCCCCTTCGTAGCCTGTGAATAAACCCGTCGATTCCACTACGTAGTCTACCCCCAAATCTTTCCAGGGCAGTTCGCTGGGGTTGCGTAGTGCGTAGCAGGGAATCTTGGTGCCGTTAACGACTAAATTTTCGCCCTCGGCGCTGACTGCACCGTTGAAGGTACCGTGGGTAGAGTCGTACTTGAACAGGTAAGCCAGGTTGTCAGCGGGTACCAAGTCATTGATCCCCACAAATTCTAACTGGTCATTGTGAATACCAGCCCTCATCACCAGTCTGCCGATGCGCCCAAAACCGTTGATTGCCACTCTGAGTTTTGCCATAGTTGTTTCGCCAATTTTGACTGGAGTATAGAGGAGAAAACTACCTATTTCCCCATTCGTTTACAATTTATTCCAGTTATAGAGTTATGATGGTGCTGTTGTTCAAGGTAGGGACTGGGCTTGATTACCGTTGACCACGCTAGCATTGTCAAACTCAACCTTGCTTGTGCCCATTCTACAATTGCTTCCCTTATCCAAGGGGAATTGCAACAGTCCTTGCGCTTTCAGGTGCTCTACGATCGTGACCCCGCTGACCCCCGTGAACTCTCCGAAATTCCAGAGGTACGGCTGTGGTTCATTCGCCTGGATAGCTATTACCCCTGGTTGCCCTATATTTTGGATTGGCGCGAGGAGTTAGGGCGCTATACGGCTATGCTTGTTCCCCATCGTTTTTCCCAGGCAGAAGGGATTGAATTCTATCCAGAAGCTTTGGAGATTTTCGTCATGTCCAAGTTGTGCACGATCGATCGCTGGCTCAAGGGTAGGGGAATAGTGGCAACAACGAAACTACAACAGATGGTACAAGTCCTAGGCTACGAGATTGATGCAGCATTTTTCCAGTTGCTAAATGACTAGAGCAGTTATCTGCGGTTACTACGGCAGGGGCAATGGGGGTGATGAGGCGCTTCTGGCTACTTTACTCCAACTTTTGCCTGCCCATGTGGAACCAATTGTGCTTACTGCTGCTCCCCTGGCTACAGCAAAACTGCATCAGGTGGAAGCTATTGACTGTTATAACTGGGGATTAATTTTCCAAACATTAAAACGATCGGATGTCTTTATCTGGGGTGGTGGCAGTCTCCTGCAAGATGTCAGCAGTTGGCGCAGTCCTTTCTACTATGGTGGCTTGCTGTGGTTAGCAAAAAAGTTGGGTTTGACCACAATTGCCTGGGCGCAGGGGCTAGGACCTCTCAAACACTCTCTGACTAGATGGTTTACGCAACAAGTATTCCCAGCCATCGATCGGATTAGTGTACGGGACAATCTCTCCGCTGAATTGTTACGGAGTTGGGGTTATGAGGTTTTGGTTGCCCCTGACCCTGTCTGGGCGTTAGACATTGACCGATCGGCTGCCATCTGGCAATTGCCCGCTCCCCGAGTGGCTGTGGTGGTGCGTCCCCACCGTGACCTTAATCAGCAACGTTTAGCCATTCTCAAAACCGCCCTCACGTACTTTCAGCAAGCTACTGATACCCATATTCTCCTTGTTCCTTTCCAGCCCTCCCAGGATAGAGCGATCGCTGAGTTCTTGCATATACCCCAGAGCACGATCCTGACTGTTGCTAAGCCCCAGAGCCTCAAAGGGCTATTTGCGGGAGTGGAGATGACGATCGGTATGCGTTTCCACAGTTTAATTATGGCCCTTTCCCAGGCAAATCGATGCTGGGCAATTGACTATGACCCCAAGGTGAGACAACTGATGCAGGAATTTGGGTTGCCCGGTTGCCCAGTTGCGGCAATCACTGACCCCCAATATCTCTGTCAAGCCTGGCTGGAACACTTTGCTAACGGAGAAGCCCTCAGTCCCACGCAAATTGCAGCAGTTAGCGATCGGGCCCTAATTCATTCCCATCTCCTAGAAGGTCTGTGATCTGGTATGATTGAAGGCACGGGATGTAGCGCAGCTTGGTAGCGCACCTCGTTCGGGACGAGGGAGTCGCAGGTTCAAATCCTGTCATCCCGATTGAGAAAGTCTGTCAACTCCCCTATCAACATCTGAGCCCTCAGGAGGATTCGCCGTGCTGATAGACAGGGCTGAGCAAAGCATGTATAAGATGCCTCTGTATTCTTATTCTTCAACAAGTGTTGAACCATAGTTGGAAAAGAGGAAAAAAGATGTAAATCATGGCTTGTGGTAAATCAGATGCCCAAGGTTGTGAACTCCTTCTTACGTCGTTTGCCTACAGATGAATACTCTAATTGCGACAGAAGTATAAACACCATGGCTGACCTATTCCTAATCTAAAGTTCAGTAGTATTAACCCAGAATCAGCACGTTCTCCAAGGCATTAAAACGGGCTAGCCTATTGTCAGTTTTCTTCATAGACTCAACACGGATGATCTACCAGATATTAATGATATTGAGCATGGCTTTTCTTTATGAGATAGTCCGCAACTATTACACAAGCTACTGTCTCAAACCTATTTGAAATAGCTATAGATTGCAACCGAGGTTGGCGAGTATTTTGTACCCATCCCCTTGAGTGGTCATTCCTCACAAACAACAAGCTCCTGCAGGATGACCCAGGGGAGAGCTAGAGGAGGCGGCGCAGAATCTGGTTCAGCAGGCGAAACAAAGTTAAAGCTGCCACCAGACCAAAGCCACAAATTAGGCACACAGCGAGAAATTCGCCGATCTTGGGCTGAGCAAAACGGAAAATACCTTTGAGGATCAAGAACAGGACAGATGTAACCACTGTAGAAGCTAGCATATCTTTGTTATCCAGGATATTTACCACTCGCAGAAATAACAACCCTAGGAGAATGCCAGCCAACAGGAACATCGTAAAAGGTCCCATAATCTGACTGCCCTTAGCCAGTAGTAAAATTCCCCAAGCCCCAATTTGAAAGCCAAAGCTAAATCCACTGAGAATAAAAGAGCTTAGAGGAATTTGATTGATAGACTTAGCTAACTTGTTTATACCAGTCTCAGCGGGTATGCTTTTAATTTTGGGCGGTGGTATTTCTATTTCTATATCGTCGGCAGGTTGGAATTGGGGCCCTTGTGGTGCTGGTGCAGGAATTGACTCCGCTGCCGGGGGGGACACACTGGGCGTATTTAACTTCTCTAAATCAGTCAAAACTTCATTAGCACTGCTATAACGCTCCCCTAAACTAGGGGCAACCATCCGATCGATGATATCGGCAAAGCCAGTATTTAGTCGCCTGGCATGGGCACGCCACTGTATGCGCTGAGTGACGGTATCTAGCATTTCGTCCGGATGTTTCCCCGTTAGTAGGAACACACAAGTTGCCCCCAAACCATAAATATCAGTAGCGGGACAAATTCTGCTGCCGCTCATCTGCTCTGGTGCGGCATAACCAGGGGTGTAAATTGCTGTCGATCGGTGCAACCCTCTATCAGTGATGGAGCGAATTTGCTTTACTGCCCCGAAATCTAACAAATAATATTCCTGCGTCTGACGGTGCACCATTATGTTAGCGGGTTTAATATCACGGTGGATTGCCCCCCGATCGTGGACGAACTGCACCACTGGTAATAATTTGCGCAAGACATCTAGGACATCACTAGTAGGTAGGGGACCAAAGTCATTGATTAAACTTTCCAAGGTCACACCATCTATGTATTCCTGCACCAGGTAGAAGAAACTTTCCCCGTCTACCTCCAATTCAAAAAAAGCTAGTAGGTCGGGTATTTGGGGATGTTCACCCAATTCCTCTAAAATGGCACCTTCCCTGGCAAATAGTTCCTTAGCTTTGCGCTTCTGTTCCTCATTGTAGCCATGTAAAATCAACTGTTTAACCACACAACGCTTCATTCCTGGTGTGCGGCGGTCCCGGGCCAGATAGGTAATACTAAAGCCCCCCTGGGCCAAAGGTTTCTCAATTACATAGCGCCCATCTAAAATTAGGGGCATATCACAGGTTCGGCAAAATAACTGACCTACAGATGTAGTCCTTATACTGGTAGTGTCCACATCAGGGAAGTGATTGTGGGGTTGCGTACAGCCAGGGCGGGAGCAGTAAATATCCATTGGGGGGAGCTATTACAGCACTACCCTCATTTTACTGTAGGGGGGAAGGGGCTAAAATATAGCGAAGACAATCTGGGGATGATAATATAGTCCTAGATGGATTTAACAAAAAACTATGACACCTTCACTTATCAACTTTTTTTGGGGATTATTCTGGGGGGCAGTAGTACTAGTCACCCTCTTTGGTGCACTGATTGTTGTCAGCCAAAACGACAAGATCAAGCGCCGTAGTCAGTAGTTGTCCATACATATAACTAGAGAGGTTGCCATGTTACACTACATTCCCCTAATTGCCCAAGGTGCAGGTGGGCAATTTGGTATCGCCATAGGTGGGAATCCGCTGATCCTTTTCCTCGCCATCTCTGCTATTTTGGGCGGAGTGGGGTTGTATTTCATCCGTAACTGGCGACCGGAACTCTCCCGCGACCATGACATCTTCCTGGCAGCAGTAGCCTTTATCTACGGGTTGGTGCTTCTGTTCTATAACTTTAAGATGGACCAAACAACCCAGTTTGCCCAGATGCTATTGGTGGGATTTGGCTGGTGGTTTGGACTGGAAACCTTGAGTTTACGCCAGACAGTTTCTATGCAAGCCCGACGGGCAGCGATCAACCAACCGATCGAGGAAGAGGAACCGCCTATTGCTCCTCCCTACGAGTACCAGGAGTACGATTATGCCCACGAGATTCCCGACCGTCCTCTGACCAAGCAGCCGCCCCAGATGCGTCCCTACCGTCCTTCTGAACTGGAGGGAGACGTAGAACCGCCCAAACCGCGCCGCAGTCGCCGTGCCCGTCCCCGCTCTAGCAATGATAACTCAATAATTGACGTGTTAGATGAGGATATTAAGCCTGTTACTCCCCGTCGTCCTCGTTCTAAGCCTGGTCGCAGCAGTAACAATGAAGATATAGAAGCTAGTGCTTCCCGTCGCCGTCGACCCCGTCCTACCAACTCTGAGTCTACTGACTACCCTGACATTGATCCAAGTGAGCGCGAAGATTACTAATTTGGGGTTTAGAATAGACTTGGACTATGGTTAATTGAGTCAGAACCGTGAGTTATTGCGTTAATCCCAACTGTAGCTCTCCCCAGAACCCTCCTGAGCGGGATGATGTGTGTGCCTCCTGTGGCGCCAGTTTGAGGCTGCGGGGCAGATATGTAGCAAGCCGCCCATTGGGTAAAGGGGGATTTGGAGCCACATTTCTAGCCAATGACTACGGACTACCTGGTAAGCCTGTCTGTGTAGTAAAGCAATTGCGTCCTAGTACCCAGTCCCCCAGTGTGATAAAGATGGCGCGGGAACTGTTCGAACGGGAAGCCTACACCCTTGGTAAAATTGGCAATCATCCCCAAATTCCCCGCCTATTGGACTACTTTGAGGAAAATGGTTATTTCTACCTAGTTCAAGAGTACATAGAGGGAGAAACCCTTAAGCAGGAACTGGAGCGCAATGGTGTCTTCAGTCAAGAGGAAATCCGCAAGTTATTACTGGAAATTCTGCCGGCGCTGTCATTTATCCATGAAAACGGTGTGATTCACCGCGATATTAAGCCTGCCAACATTATTCGCCGCAAACAGGACGGCAAACTAGTGCTGATTGACTTTGGCGCGGTTTCCACCCAGCTTAATCCCCAGTTGGCGGAACAAGACCCCAGTGCCTTACTGACTAATTTTGCCATTGGCACGCCAGGGTTTGCGCCGCCAGAACAGATGGCAATGCGGCCGGTGTATTCCAGTGACATCTATGCCATGGCAATGACTTGTTTATACCTGATGACGGGGCGTTCACCAAAGGACTATGGGCATGATCCCCGCACAGGGGAAATTAACTGGCGGGCGCAGGTCAAGATGAGTGAGGACATGATGGCAATTTTCGACAAGATGTTGCAGCAGTCCCTGAGCCAGCGCTACCGCACGGCAGATGAAGTAATCAAAGACCTAGCTAGTGCCCCTGCCTCCACTATCAGTCCTTCCATTTCCCGTAGTCCAACTACTAGTCCTGCCGCTCGTCCGCCTATCCCTGGGCGGGGTAGAATTACTCGTAGTCCAGTAGAAAATACGCGGCAACAGGATTTGGGGGGGCAGGGAATGCTCACGCGGGCACCGGAGCGTAATCCCGCTAAGGATTTGAAGGGCGGGCGCAAGGTAATAGTGGAATACAATCATGGTAAGCGCAACTTTGCTAACCAAGATCTATCTAAGGCTTCCCTTGCTAGTGCCAATTTGCAGGGGATTGTTATGAGTCGCGCCAAGCTGATGGAGACGGACTTTTCCCATTCCGACTTGACGGGAGCTAGTTTTCAAGGGAGCATCATGACCCAAGCTAAACTGTCGGGGGCAAACCTCAGTCATGCGAAGTTGCAGCGGGCTATTCTTACCAAGGCGGATTTGGGCGGAGCGAATCTCGTCAATGCTGACCTGCGGGAAGCCAACCTGCAATACGCTTACATGGGCAAAGCAAATTTGAGTGGGGCAAATCTCAGCGGGGCTAACCTCAAGGGGGCATTTCTCACCAATGCCAATTTGAAGGGAGCAAATTTACAGGGGGCAGACCTGAAGGCGGCTAGGGTGACGGATGAGCAACTGGCAATGGCAAAGACTAACTGGGCGACGATTCGCCCGGACGGATCGAAGCGACTGTTTTAGCGGGGTCGTACCTGTATTTCTTGGGCAGTTTAATGTCATGGCTGTGGTGAAAGTCAGCTTGCACCTTTTTTGTTAAGCTGTTGGAGACGCGGCGTACAATCATAGCTAGTATGGCATCTCCTGTGGATTGGATAGTTTCCTGGGGTAGTCGATGAATAAAGGGGGGAAAGCGCAGGGAGACAGTGAGAACAAGATGCCATTCCACCTTAGTCATAATTTTAATGTCGGTTTCATACTCTGGCGGAACAACATCTTCCCTAAGGTACATTTCTGCTTTGAAATCTACTTCATAGCCCTGGGGTTCTTGGTCAGGAATGGGAATGGTGCAAATGCGATATACCCCCTGGTCTTGGGGCAATAGATGTAGCCCCACCCTAGGGTCAACTTTGAAGCCAAAGGCACCAATTTTACCCACTCCGATCGCATAGCCGTTGTCTCCGATCGGGTCAGCTTTGAAGGGATGGGCACAGCGGCGAAACCAACCCTGATGGCGGTCTAGGTAGTCCATGACTGTCTGACGATCGGCGAATAAATCCATTTGCCCCACGAATTCATGGCGAAATACTGTGAGGGGAGTTAGTTCAGTTGGGCTGGCAGGGTTGGTCACCGAGGGAAAATATTACAGAAACTCCTGTAAGAGGTTACCATAAAAATTTAGTAGGAGAGGGGAGATTTTTTGTTAAAGTAATGAGGCTAGGTAAAGGCAATTAACGGTGGAAACATTGGCAATTATCCTCACTAGCCTGTTGGGATTAGGGGGTGGCTTTGGAATATTAGTGAACCAGGCAGTGGAGGGGGCTATCCGCCAACAAGTGCCGCGCATAGAAGAATTAGCTGTGCGGGTTGATAGTAGTCCCAATTATCAAATTTTGCAGGGGAAGATCGATCGGGTACGCCTAGCCAGCCGAGGGGTTTATTTCTTTCCTTTTTTGCGGGTGGATGTGTTGGAACTAGAAACCGATCGGGTTAATATCAACCTAGGTAATAATCAAGTCAAACTGTTAGAGCCATTACGGGCAGTAGTGAAAGTTGTACTCAGGGAAGAGGATATAAATCGGGCCCTAGAAGCAGATCAAATTAGGTCATTGTTTCAAAGCATTCGGGCGGATTTCTCTAGCTTTAATCCTAGCCTGGGTGTAGAAGAAATTGATGTCACTAATCCCCAAATTTTCTTCCTGTCCGATCGACGAATCAGATTAACAGCTAGTCTCAGTCCCCGCCGAAAAGAGATTAAACCTTTAGATGTTACTGCTGATCTTGCCATCGAGGTTTTACCCAACGGTAATATTAAACTCAGCCGCGTTGACCTGTATGTTGAGGGCATGAAAATTCCCGATATTTTAATCAATACGCTGGTGCGAGGGGTTAACCGTTTGTTGGATTTAACGCAGTTGGAAGCTCAGGGTATCAAGGCTAGGGTACTCAAATTTGAAATTTCCCAGGGACAGATACAGTTTATCGGCTTTACTCAACTCGATCGTTTACCTTAGACTAATATAGATAACAATTCTTGGTTTTGACGGGGGTCAGCCGTTAAAGGTCGGGAGTTACCGATCGGGGAAAGCCTGGTGTGAGTCCAGCACTGTCCCGCAACTGTGATGAAAGTTCACCTTTCTCAGTCAGGATGCCCGCCAAGAACAAATACAAACAATCTGCGAGGTACAGATGATGTTAAGACTTTTATTGTCTTTCCTACTTTTGTCATTAGTTATTTTGCCAGCAGGGGCACACCACATGACAGGGGGGAATTTACCCCAAACTGCCTTCGATGGTTTTCTTTCTGGTCTAGTACACCCAATTATTGGTTTGGATCACTTTGCCAGTGTAGTTGCCCTGGGTATTTTAGGGGCATTGCAGCCCAGGGGAATAGTTATACCGATCGTTTTCCTGCTGTCAGCGGGTCTAGGCACTGGTTTGCATTTACTGCAGCTAGAATTACCACTGTTAGAGTTAGGAATTACCATTTTTTTGCTGTTATTCAGCAGTTCGGTTATCAGCAAGCATCAACCCCATTTATATCTGCTTTCTGTCCTGGCATTTGTGGCGGGGATTTGTCATGGCTATGCCTACGGTGAATCAATTGTAGGCGCAGAAACTAGTCCCTTAGTTTTCTATCTCCTGGGTTTTACTACAATTCAGCTTGTGGTGAGTGGGACAGCGTTCGGTTTGACTAGGGGATTGTTGAAAGATCAATACAGACCGATCGGGTTTGTCCTCATTGGTATTGGTATTACCTTTTTGTTTGAGCAAATTATTGAGAACTTATTACCCAATTTCTAGTAGGAGAATAGATTATGGGAGCGAAGATTCCAGTGACTGTTATTACTGGTTTTTTGGGCAGTGGCAAAACCACTTTAATCCGTGAACAACTGCAAAACAATCGTGGTCGTAGGATTGCTGTTCTGGTGAACGAATTTGGTGAAGTTGGTATTGATGGAGAGCTATTACAGTCCTGTCGTGTTTGTGATGAAGAGGGCAAAGAAGTTACACCCAACATTGTAGAGTTGACCAACGGTTGTCTGTGCTGCACAGTACAGGAAGAGTTTTTGCCCACCATGCAGGAACTAGCAAAAAGAAGAGAACAAATTGATCACATTTTAATTGAAACATCAGGATTAGCTCTGCCCAAACCTTTGGTACAGGCGTTCCGCTGGCAGGAAATTCGTCATAGTTTTACCGTGGATGGCGTTGTCACAGTTGTAGACGGGGAAGCCCTTGCCCAGGGCAAGTTTGTTGGGGATTTAGCAGCTCTGCAAGCCCAAAGGGATAATGACCCCAGTATTAGCCATGAAACTCCCCTGGAAGAACTACTAGAAGACCAGCTAGCCTGCGCTGACTTGGTGCTGATGACAAAGACAGATTTAATCGATCGTGTTCAACAACAGAAGGTAGCAGACTGGTTAAAGACAGAATTACGTCCCGGGGTAAGGGTACTGCCTTGTCAGCAGGGCAAAATTGACCCAGAAATTATTTTAGGATTCAATAGTGCCGTAGAAGAAGACCTCGCTAACCGCCCCAGTCATCATGACAACGACGAAGACCACGAACACGATGAAGACATCAACTCCGTTTACTATGAATCCGATCGGTCTTTCCTGCCAACAGAGATAGTCCCTAAACTAAAAGAGATTAACAAACAACTAGAAGTCTATCGTATCAAGGGATTTGTCCATGTCACCAGCAAGCCCATGCGGGGTGTGATTCAGGGGGTAGCCGATCGGATTGAACTGACTTACGATCGTTTATGGCAAGAGGGGGAAAAGCGTCTGACCCGTTTAGTTTTCATTGGTAGGAATCTGACTTTGGGAAATATCAAAACCTACTTAGAAGCATGAGTGCCTGTCCTTCCATGTGGCAACCGATCCCCACTAAAGGGGGTTGGCTCTATCGTCTACGGTTGGTGGGCGGTAGAGTTACACTTGATCAATTGCGCAAGATAAGAACCTGGGTGCAGGAGGGAGAGATAGAAATTTCCAGACGGGGGAATCTGCAATACCGATCGGCTTCTCTCACTGCTATTACTGTCATCGAAGAACTACAAGCTGTCGGTCTCATTGGTGACCAAGACACAGATCATCTCCGTAATATTATGTTAAGCCCCACTTGTGGCATTGATCGGCAGGCAGTAATTGACCTTTCACCGCTAGCTAAAGAATGGGAGGAGTATTTGAGTAAGAGAAGAGAATGGCAAAAACTCTCTGCTAAATTTAGTATTGGATTTGACGGGGGAGAGGCTTTATCTATCAAATCTCTGACCAATGACATTCTCGTTAGCGCGATCGATGGGAATTACTGTCAGATAATCATCAACGGCAATCAAGGATTGACAGTCAGTTATGGGGAAGTGATTAACTTACTAGACCAATTGACCTCACTGTATTTAGAATTTACCCATCTTACAGGCAAACAACCCCGCTTCCTAGAGATGATGAAAACTCAAAGTATCGCTGGTATATGGCAGCAAACAATGCCAGTTTCTCGCAACCATTTACCCCTGCCTACTCAACACATCGGTATTTATCCCCAGAAAGACAAAGATTATTACTACATTGGTATCTTTCTGCCCTTTGGTCGTTTATCAGCAGTACAACTAGAGCAGTTAATTACAGTCTGTAATCACTATCAGATTCCCGAAGTGCGTTTCACTCCCTGGCGCAATCTCATTTTGCCTTTCGTCCATCACAGTTGTGCCACTGCCTGTTGTCAAACTCTCAGTCATTTACATTTTTCCCTCTCTCCCCCACCCCTACAGATTACTGTCTGTGCTGGTAAATACTGTAGCGTTAGTTTTACAGACACCCAAAAGGATGCCCAAGAACTACAAGAGGCTCTATCAGATCACTCCCTCAGAATTCATTTGAGCGGTTGTTCTAAACTCTGTGCCTATGACAGTTCCTGTGATTGGTTGGCGATCGGTTATAAACCTGACTATTACCATCTGTACTACCAAAACCAACTTGTGGGGGAATGTCCAGCGGGGGAGTTGTTAACAAATATTAAAAAGTTTCTGTAGAGAGTCTAAAGAATCACCCTAGAGAAGGGGGCTAGATTTAACATAAGCAATTGTTGGGTGGGAAAGAACTATGGCAAAAAATCATCTCCTTGAAATTGAGGAACATGGTCAAAGTGTGTGGATGGATAACCTCAGCCGCAACATCATTCAGTCTGGAGCTTTAGCAGACATGGTGCAGAATCAGGGAATTAGAGGCATTACTTCTAATCCTGCCATCTTTCAGAAAGCCATTGCGGGGAACGCCATCTATGATGATGCTATCCTTGCTGCTATCAAAGCAGGAAAGACAGTAACGGAAATCTATGAAACCCTAGCATTCCAGGACATCCGCGATGCTGCTGACATTCTCCGTCCCGTTTATGAGGCAACCAATGGCAAGGATGGTTATGTTTCCATTGAAGTTTCCCCCCATCTCGCCCACGACACGGAAGGGACAATCGCCGAAGCAGTAAGATTTTGGCAAACGATCGATCGTCCCAATGTGATGATCAAAATTCCTGGCACAGCCGCAGGCTTGAAAGCCACCACGGAGGTCATTGCCACAGGTGTTCCCGTCAATGTGACTCTTCTATTTTCTGTGAAAGACTATGAAGAGACTGCTCTAGCTTACATGGCAGGTCTGGAGAAGAGAGTGGAGAAAGGAGAGCCAATCGATCGCATTGCCTCTGTTGCCAGCTTCTTTCTCAGTCGCATTGACACCAAAATTGATGCCATGTTGGACAAGCTGACCAATGTTGACCCACAAAAGATACAATCCCTCAAGGGTAAGGCGGCTATTGCCAATGCCAAGATGGCTTATCAGAAGTACAAACAACTCTACGCCACGGATCGTTGGCAAGCGCTCAAGGCTAAGGGAGCACAGGAACAACGGCTGCTGTGGGCAAGCACCAGCACCAAAAACCCTGCCTATAGTGATGTCATGTACGTTGACAACTTGGTCGGAGAGAACACTGTTAACACAATGCCTCCTGAAACAATTGCTGCTTGCATTGACCACTGTGATGTGGAAACTCGGATTGAGATGGGGTTAGATGAAGCCCAAAAAGTGTTACAAGAGCTAACAGACCTGGGCATCAATCTTGATCAAGTCATGTACGAGTTACAGGTAGAGGGGATTGACAAATTTGTCCAACCTTTCACCTCCCTCATGAACTCCCTGACAGAAAAAGTTAATCAACTACAAGTAGCAGCGTGAAAGTTCAACTCCTAGTTACCGTTTTGCTGGTGGGGGGGATTGCCCCCCTTTTTGCCCAACCGATCGAGCGGCGCTGCGGCTGGCTGGAAAACCCCAGTCTGGGGGAGTGGTACTTAACCGATCGTTTAGCCACCTGGGAAATTGCCCGTCCCAATGGTTTCAACGCCAGAGGAGTAGAGAATATACGCATTACTAGCGAGAGGGATTTTGTCTACACTAAGCGCAACTATGGCTACACCTGTGCCTGTATGGATGTCACAACTACGAGATTTGACACCACATGGCGGATCACCTCTATCCGTAACTTTCGACAACAATCTCTCAAACAATGCCTGGAAGACCCTGATTTACCACGACCCCTTTAGTTTATGGTGAATAACTTATTATCGATTGGTCTAACAATTGCTCTGGTTGCCCTGCTTATTGTCGCTGTTACCCAATGGTTACATATACCGATCGGGTCGGTGCAGGACTGGTTAACAGGGGGAGCAATCTTTGGCTGGCTATTGTTAGTAGTAACTGTACCCTGGAATATTCATTTCCTCGCCAAACAGATTGTCAATGATGCAGAAGGTTCCCGTCAAAGGGGTATCTATTTAGACAGTCAACAACTAGAGTTTGCTCGCGCTTGGGTAGGTCGTTCTCTAGCGATCGCTCTGTCTTTGCACTTCATCTCAGCTCTGTTTTTTTATTTGATTGCCCGTTATGGCGGTGGTCAACTTGGTTACTGGGGAGCAGGTGGGGCATTGTTGCTGACATTTTTGCGACCGATCGTGAGTGCCTACGAATATCTTACTCAGCGTTTAACAGAAATTGGTCAGCGGGTGCGCTATCCCAGAGAGGATGTAGTTGAGCTGCGTTATCGCCTGAGTCAATTAGAACAGATTGTGGGGGGATTACAAAGAGAATTTAATCAGGAAAATCCTGATGCTTGGGTAGTCAAACAACAGGAATTCATGGAAGAAACTCGCCGCCAACTGATTCTGATCAACGACAAATTAGAACGCATGGAAATTTTACATACCCAAGAAATCGATCGAGTGCGGCAAGAATCAAAGCAAGCCATATCCCAACTGACAGTAGACAGTCAATTTTTGGAACATGTAAGAGAAATTATTAGGTTCTTTAAGTCTGCGTAAAGTTCTATTAAAAGTTATTAAACGGACACACTAGTAGGTAATGCTTCACTATAATCGACATTAATCAGCTAGGATTGTAAGCACCCATGTTTAGATTTACTAGACATTTTATTAGGGCACTACAAAGATTAACTAGAGAATACCAAGCAACTGTATTCGAGTTACTGAAGCAGTTGAAAATGGATAGTAGAGATAAACAAAGATTATGGTCAAACACACGACTCCTAGCTAACTATACCAAGCTCTATCGATTACGGAAAGGGAGACTAAGGTTATTTTTTCACTTAATAGACGTAAAAGAAAATACCAAAATTCTGTGGTTAGATGTTCGACTCAGGAACGAACAGACCTATGTTGGTATTTATGATGGCTATAGTGCAGAGGATGGGGAGGTTCTAAGCCTAGAGGAAGCTAGTGATGAAGATGCGAGGGATTTACCAAAGAGAATAGATAATCTAGCTACTTACGAAGGTATCAGTATCAATGAAGATGTTGATGTATGGCAGAGGTTTATATTAGGTGAATATCTATACAATCCTGTACTTACTCCTGAACAACAAGCTATTGGTACACAGATACTAAAATCTAGCTTTACTCCAGGAGATAAATTCAAAGTTTTATTATTACAAAGTTCCCCTGGAGGAGGTAAAACAGTAGGTGGTACCCTCACAGCAGCTGGATTTTGGGAGCGGGGGTGGGAGGTCATATTTATTGTGCCCCAATCGCTAGTAGAGGAAATCAATAACTATGACTGCATCAAGACGATTAAAGCAATACTTTCCCCTAATGATCCTAATTTCTTTATCGGTACACTAAGAGATTGGCTAGGTACTGTGTCCCCCTCAAAAATGGCTCAAATAGCAACAGATGAAGAAGAAAGACAGGGACTGGAAAAACTTGCTTATCGCCAACATTTCCAGGAACTCGTACCACTTTCCCTGGAAGACTTGCTACTTTATCGTGCCTTCATTCAAACTAGAGATGAAGCGCAATGTAATCTGTTTGATACAGTTTATGCTAACTATGCTCGAAGAATTGAATTGCTTAGACTAATTGCTTTTAATGACCCCAACTACCTACAGGGAAAGAAGTCATGGGTAGAAGGGTTACAAGCAATTTGTGCGGAAGTAAATTTAGTAGGCGACAGACCCCTATTATTCATAATTGATGAGGCACAGGATTACTTGATATTTGAGCTAAAATGTATCATTAACATGTTGAAAAGAGTATCCGCTTACAGATACGTAGTACTGCTCTTACTAGGAGATATTAACCAGCGTGTCATACCAGTTGACTTTGATTGGGGAGCACTGCATCTGTGCAAAACTTTGTCATTACAGTACAATCACCGCAATACAAAAAGAATCCTTGAGTTTGCTAAGGCACTACATGCATTTGCCGATCGACAGGTTAGAAGAAACAATGATCGGCACCTTCCTCCCCCAGCTGACCCTGACTCTGCAGTAGAAGAAGGTGAAAAAGTACGTGTCTTAGAAGTACATTCTCTCGCAGATTGTCATCAATTCTTAGCACAGGTGAGCCAAAAAGTAAAAACATTCACTAGCAGTGAAACAAACCGCGATCGATATCTCAGAGTACACTTACTCAGCACTATCTCAGTCATTTATACCCATGGTGATAATATACCCAGTGAATTAGGGCAGTTATTAGGAATTGATTTTCTCAGTATCCTAGATGCCAAAGGCAGAGAGTTTGATACTTGTATTGGCTGGGGCATCTTTACTGGTAATGGCAATCCCTCTCTAATTGAAGCCAACCAATGGTACACATTAGCAACAAGGGCAAGGAACAGATTATTAATAATAGCTACCACAGCAGAAATTGAGAGAGTGGGTAGAGAAACTTTCTCAGCCTGCGAAGTGAAGCGGCTAGAAGAAACCGATTTAGATATGTTAGCCACTTGGGTATCAGAGTTAGGTAATTCTGAGGATGTACTTAAAGACTTTAGGGCAGTAGCATCAACCATCAAAAAAGGCTTAGATCAGAGGCATCCTTTGCTCTATTGGGACATGTATGAAACACTATTAATTGCCAAACCAGAAACCAATCAGATGGATGATTTGGAAGAATACCTGATTGACAGACTGAGAAGCCAACCTACTCAATTTTTAGAAAAGGAGTTAAAGTTATTGGAGCAAGTTGATGATATAACAACCTATAGCAAAACAGCCCTTAGTTACCTGCTACTATTAGCTATGCACAGGTCAGAGGAAGCTTTCGCTGTACTGACACCAATTAGGCTACAGTACAGTCAAGAATACGGTCGTATGGTGAATATGATTGCTAAACAATTAGAGAAGAAAGGATTTCCGTACAGAGCACAATGTATTAGGTCTAGGGTGACAGGTCAATTTCCCAAATCCTATCCCTTTGGTGAACTTAGTGACCTAATCGTTAATGATTTTTCCCCCCTTCCGTCTCTGCTAATTAAATTGGCAATGTCTAAACTGGAGGTAGTCAAATGAGCAACCATTATCCCTCTGATTACAATATTGCAGAGGAGTTGAATTTATTAGTTGATAAAGTTCATCAGATGATGGATTCTGCTCAAAGGATGATAGCAGAAGCAAAAAGTTTTGAGACTGTGAGAGAACTGCTGACTCAGATGCACCAATGTCAATCCCAAATGCAAGAGTTTAAAAACTTCTATGCCGATGTGACCAGGGAGCTAGGTAAATTTCAAGAGATGATAGAGTACCTGCAGAGGCTTGACATAAGCGAGGAATTATTAGATAGATTGAATGACATACTTCAGCGAACTTTGTTTCACAGTCAGCAAGCAATTGAGAGTGAAAAGAAATTGAAGGAATTTAATCAATCATTTGATTACACAAAGCAGTCTCTCAATGCTCTGCAGGAACAATATCAACTCTGGTACCAGGGGTTTCAGGAAAAACAATCACAATTGGCAGCAAGCATTAGTAGTATAAGAGAACAGGTGTATCATTTCAATCAGATGGCAGACAAATTAGCCCAAGATATAGGGCAGGTCAATGATTTGGCAGGCACGATCGCCAATGTACAAGATCGAGTTAGCAATTGCCTTTTACAGTTATCGATGTTGGACTCCGTAGAGTCACTATTAGTAGATGCTAGGGCGTTAAAATTATCAATAGATTCAGCGTTCTCTGGTTTGGTAAATGGTATTGAACAAGCAGAATTAATACGCGAGGAGCTGGAGAACAAAAAATTAGCTATCTTACAGATTTCCGATGAAGTAGTTAGCAATGTTAAACGCGTACAACAGGAAGTAGTATCAATACTCCAGGATTTAAGACAAATTGCGGAAGAGTTGGGCGGAAAAGCAACCATCACTGATATTAAAAATTTGTTAGAGGAAGCGAGGCAGACTAGAGCGCTATTACATGAAGCTAGAGCAAATTTAGTGGGAGTGAGAAGTTTAGAGGAATATATTAAAGACTTCCAAGATTATCGCCATCGTCCCAGTCTCAGGCAATACTTACAAAAAGAATTGGGATGGTTGGGCACATTACTTTATTTTCTTCATCTACTCACAAAGAAGAGATGAGGTAGTAGCACTTGTGGTTATTGCCCTCTGCTGTTTAGCGATTGGCTTCATAAACCGCTCTAACATTGTACCAATTGAGAAAAATCCGTGCTAATTCCAATGCCCATTGAGATTTCCCTTTATCAATCAGAAACTGCAAAAGGGGAGCCATAGTTTTTTCATTAACCAGACCGCCCAGGGATAGCAGTCCCCACAACAGGAGATGTAGGGGTGTCATTTGAATCATCATACGCACTTCCCAATTAGGATGCTTACGATAAAATAAAACCCCCATTCTGCCTCTTTGTTTCTCTCGCTCGATCATCTGGGGTATTTGACTGAGATCAAAGGGGGGATGCCAGTGATAACCGACGGCTTCTGGACAGGGGATTAGTTTTAAGCCCAGTTTTTTCAGTCTTACTCCCAGTTCTAAATCTTCCCAGCCGTATTGGGAGAACATGGGGTCAAATTTACCTGCCAAAAGTAACCATTCTCTGGCAATAGCAACATTGCCTGTGGCGAAAAAAGCAGCGGAGAAATCGGTCAGTTTGAAGGGTTCTGCTGTGGGGTTGTCGAAATTAGCAGTGTTAATTACCCGCCCATAGGTGAAATACTTACCATCTTGAGGGAGTTTTTTAGCATGAGCCGACAAAAAAGAAGATGTAACAATCAAATCGCTATCAATGAAAACGATCGTTTCCCCTCTAGCTGCATCTATACCTGTATTGCGAGCGATCGCTGCTCCTTGGTGGTCTTGTAGGATTAGACGAACATGGGGAAATTCGGTTTGATGGTCTTGTAGAAATTTAACTGTGTCATCCGTGGAACCGTCATCTACTACCACCACCTCATAGTCTTCCTGAAAGTCCTGTTGCTCCAATGCCCGTAGACACTTGGTAAGAATTGGTAAACGGTTGTAGGTGGGAATAATGACAGACCACATTTACTTTTTCACCTGTGCCATGAGGGGACGATAAACACGGTAATCCAAATTGGGAAAAATATTATCCAGATAGCTGATTTTGCTGAGCCATTTGCTGTCTATCTCTCCCTTGTTGATGTCTTCATACAGTTTGTTAAAGCGCAGGAGGTGAGATTTTGTCCGCCGCACAGCATAGGGTACCATCGTGCCTGTGGTCATAATAAATGCCCAGTCAGAGGATTGGGCTAACAAAAGTTCTCTAGCAGCTTGATTGAGGGCTTGTTTCTCTAATTCTGTCTCTGGTTCCCGTAAAGATAATTGGATCATGCGCTCAGTTGCCTTATGTAGATGGGGATAAATCCAACGATTGGTATCATTTAACCAGTATTCATGGAAGCCTTTGTAACCCCAACTGGACTGGGCGGGTCTGACTACCTGCTGTTGCGGATTTTCCTGTAAATACTCCGACAAATGGGTGACTCTGTAGGTGTCCTGGTCATAGTAGGCTTTGCGCATCACGTAGTCAATAAACCAAGGTCCCTCATACCACCAGTGTCCAAACAATTCAGCATCATAGGGAGCGACTACGATCGGGGGTCTGCCCATCACACTGTAGAGGTGTTTGATTTGCGCTACGCGATTGAAGACGAAGTTACCCGCATGTTCAGCTGCTTTCTCCCGCGCCCAGTAGGGATCATAAAGTTCTTTCGCCCCCAGATCGCAACCTTTCTGGGTGATACGGTAGTATTTGATGCCGACATTTTTGCGCTGACCGTTGGGCATGATGTAGGGCTTTATGTATTCGTAGTCGGCTTCCCAACCCAGGTCTTTGTAGAATTCTCGATATACACCGTCCCCTGGATAGCCCACCTGGGAAGACCACACTTGATGGGAGGATTCGTGATCTCGTCCAAAGGCAGCTACCCCCGATTCTGTGTAGACAGGGGCATAGGTACCAAAGCGGGGGCGGGGTTGTCCGTAAAGAATGCCATGACCATCAATTAAAAAGTATCGCAGTCCTGCATCTGCTAGCATGCGCTCCAAGCCATTGTAGTAGCCG
The DNA here is from genome assembly GCA_025055675.1 of Pseudanabaenaceae cyanobacterium SKYG29. Lineage (NCBI taxonomy): Bacteria > Bacillati > Cyanobacteriota > Cyanophyceae > Pseudanabaenales > Pseudanabaenaceae > Pseudanabaenaceae cyanobacterium SKYG29. The sequence goes on along the minus strand of JANWWT010000008.1, from coordinate 12,452 downwards.
CACTCTGGTATCCAAATCCCCTTTGGTTCTCTGCCGAATATTTCTTTGTGATAGTCTACCCCCACTTTGATCTGTGCCCACACCGCTTCAGGGTACATTTGCATGAGGGGGAAGTAGGCATGGGTGGCACCACAGGTGATAATGTCCAGGTTATTGCTGTCAGCAAATTGCTTAAAGGCGCTGATCAAATCGCCATTGTATTGCTCCCAAGTCTCACGCACTTGGGCAAACTGCTGTTGATAAAATTCAGCGAGATAGCGCAGGTGGGGGTTGTGGTCATAGCGGGCAATTTCTTTGGCAATTAGTTCCTCTAGGCGGGCAAGGTGCACATCAAACCGTTTTTGTAGTAGCTCATCCCGCAGCATTGCCACGAGGGGGGGAGTCAAAGTCATGGTCAAGCGGAAGTCCATGCCGTCTCGCTGGAAGCTCTCCATCATCCTGATCAGGGGCACGTAGGTTTCTATGACTGCTTCAAACAGCCACTCCTCTTCTAAAACATACTCACTCTCAGGGTGGCGCACATAGGGGAGATGGGCGTGTAACACCAAGGCTAGGTATCCGCTGGTCATGTCTGTTGTTTACCGATGGTGCAATTGTAGTGTATTTGGGCGGGCTTGGCTCGACTAGCTCACCAAACTCTGCCAGGTGCGGTCTACCTGTTGATATAGCTCCTCTAGGGTCCCTTCGTTGTATAACACGACATCAGCTTGGCGAATTTTTGCTGCTATAGGTATTTGTGCCTGCAGTCGCTGTTGACATTCTAGGAGAGTGAGGTGATTTCTTTGCTGTAATCTGGCAAGGGCAGTGGCTTCGCTACAGGCAACTACCCAAATCCGATCTACAAGGTCAGTCATCTGGGCTTCAAATAAAAGGGGAATTTCTAAGACAACTGTGCCTTGGTACTGCTGGGCATCCTGTAACATCCTTGTCCTCACTAGAGGGTGTATCTGCTGTTCTAGCCACCGCCGTTCCTGCTCAGCCTGAAACACAATTTGCCCTAGACGTTGTCGATCGATTTTCCCTCCCTGGAGAATGCCCGCACCATAACGATCGATCACTGCCTCTTTGATGACTGTTTCCAAAATAGAGTGGGCGTACCGATCGGCACTGAGGACCGGCACACCATATTTTTTTTGCAGATAGTGGGCAACGGTGGATTTACCGCAGGCAATACCACCTGTTAAACCTATACGCACTTACCACAGAGCAGGTACAGGGGGAGGAGGGGCAGGACGAATGGCAGGAGGAGGCAAAACGGGTTCGGACGGAGTTAAAACGATCGGTTCTTCTTTAATGCACCCTGGTTGTTCAATGTTGAGTTGTTGATAGTAACTGCAGTAGGAAGATAGGGCAGTAGTGTAGGGGTTAGCCAAGTCGCGGGTGCGGATCAGGGGGTCGCTATTGTTTTGTAGTTCCAGCATCTCTCGCACAATCGAACGGAAGGCGTTAAACTGACGCTGAAATTTTTGATCACCGAATTCAATTTCAAAAAAGGGAGTTTGAATGTTCAAATCGGAGGTAAGATCAAGTACCTTAGTGTACACCTCCCCGTAGGTGGCAGGGAAATTGTTGGCGAAGTCGGGGGGGAAATTGCCAGGGTAAGCATCCTGATCAGTGGGGCGGGGGTCAGCACAGGCAACACCACTTACCAAAGCGGCAGAGACCACACCCGTTAAGATTTTCGCTAACATCGATCGCATGGGGTAACTCCTCACAATTACTTGCCACTAATCTAGCAGATTCCATCAATTTTGGCTGACTCTAGGAAATCCTATGACATTAGACGAAAACCGTGCCCAGTTACTAGAATTAATCGGCAAACTTGCCTATAAAAAGGGTGATTTTGTCCTGTCTTCAGGGCAGAAAAGTTCCTATTACATCAATGGCAAGTTAGTCACTCTCCATCCCCAAGGGGCGCGCTATATCGGTGAAATTATGCACGCTCTACTGCCCCCAGACACAGTGGCGGTAGGGGGCTTAACCCTGGGTGCGGACCCGATCGTGTCTGCTATTACTGTAGTTTCTGCCTATACCGATCGTCCTGTCTATGGTCTGATTGTGCGTAAACAGGCAAAGGAACACGGCACGGGGCAAACGATCGAGGGTTGTTCTCTTCCCCCTGGCTCTAGGGTAGTGGTGGTAGAAGATGTAGTGACGACGGGGGCTTCTGCTTTGTGGGCAGTGCACCAATTGCGGGGGGCGGGCTATCGGGTGGAAGATGTCTTTGCCATAGTCGATCGGCAGGAGGGAGCGGCAGAGCGGTTTGCCCAAGAGGGTTTGCAACTACATGCTCTATTTACAATTGAGGAAATTCAAGCTCTGTTCCCTTGAGGGGGGCGAGGTCAAGTTGGTCTCCTACAATTGTAGTGTGCTGTTGCCAGTTGGGGTCAGCCGTAGGAAAATCCTGGCGGTAGTGGGTGCCGCGACTCTCCTGGCGGTATAAGGCAGCTTGCATGATTAGTTTCCCATAACTGAGGAGATTGAGGCTGCGGCGGTTCGGTCTTTGCTTAGCTAGTTCGTCCAGTCTGTCTATCCCCGCTGCCAAACTGGCTTGGCTGCGCACAATCCCCGCTGCTCGCCAACAAATTTCCCTTATCTCTGCCTGACAGTCTAGATCGCCTAATTCTAGCTCTAGGGGCTGTCCCACTGCCTTTTCCCGCAAATCCAACAAAGGGGCATAACGGGCTAGGCGTTCCCCAAACACAAAGCACTCCAGGAGGGAATTACTGGCTAGGCGATTTGCCCCATGGACCCCTGTATTGGCGACTTCCCCAACCGCGTATAGCCCTGGTAAAGAAGTGGCACCGATCGTATCGGTAGCAATACCACCAATGCAGTAGTGGGCAGCGGGGGTAACGGGGATGGGTTGGGTTTCAATGTCAATCTGATATTCCTGACAAAAGCGGGCGATCGTGGGAAAGCGACGGCGGATTGTCTCCAGGGGAATGGGACTTAAGTCAAGAAACACACAACTTTCCCCTGTCTGTTGTAGGTAGTGCCACACCGATCGGCTGACAATATCTCTGGGGGCTAGTTCCCCCTGGGGGTGGTATTGCCATAAAAACCGCTGACCACGGCTATCGATGAGATGGGCTCCCTCCCCCCTAACGGCTTCGCTGATTAAAAAGCGAGGAGCACCGGGAAAAAAGAGAGCAGTAGGGTGAAACTGCACAAACTCCATATCCCGCAACCGAACTCCCCTACGCCACGCTATGACTACCCCTTCTCCCGTACTGCTGGGCGGATTGGTGGTCTGACTGTAGACGTAGGCTCCTCCCCCTGTCGCCAGGACTGTCGCTCTAGCTAAAAGGGGCACTACCTCGGCTCCTGAGCCTTGCCGAAGGACCCATACCCCGCGGCACTCTCCCCCTACAACAACTAAATCCACTACCTGGGTTGCGGCCAAAACCTCAATCTGGGGATGCGCCAAAACCCGATCGGTCAGAGTTTCCACGAGGGCTTTTCCTGTGGCATCAGCACTATGGAGGACGCGATGACGGCTGTGGGCAGCTTCCAGGGTGAGAGCCAAGGTACCATCGGGGTTGCGGTCAAAATTTACCCCCAGCTCTAGCAGATGCTGAATACGCCGAGGGGCTTCTCGCACCAAAATCGCTACGGCTTCTCCATCACACAGACCTGCTCCCGCCCGCAAGGTATCCTGATAATGCAATGCAAAGCTATCAGCAGTATCTAGGACAGCGGCAATCCCCCCCTGGGCCCAACAACTGGCGGAGGTCTGCAGATTCCCCTTAGTTATCAGCCCCACCTTACCCCCCCGTCCCAATCGCTCCGTAAAACAAAGAGCCGTGTATAGTCCCGCGGCTCCCGTTCCGACAACGATCGTGTCAAAGGCGTTGTTCACCTAGAGGCGATAGTTAGCGTTGTTGATGCGTTCCCGCTGCATGGAATTATCAGGTCTGTAGAGGGTAAATTGGTCCATGTACTGCTTAATGCGCTCCTTTTGCCGCTCGGTCAACCCTTCAATTTGTAGTACCTCATCTAGGCTAGCGTAGGGGGCATTCTGGATAATTATTTTCGCTAAGGTAGGATACATGCCCGGCAGGCGACGGAAAGCCAGAACGTTGGCATTGTTGAGGTCAATCTTGCTGTTATCTACCTTCACAAAGTTGGTATCAGGGAGGTGATCAAAAGACTTGGCTACTACTGGTCGCCCTGCCCCTAACCATAGGGCAACCGCAAGCACTGCTACCAAGAAAATGCGTACTAAAGTTCTCATCTATAATAAACCCTCATCTAAATCTTTAGACATAATTTTAACGCTGATCGGAGAGGGGGAAGGTCTTAGTTTTTCATTTCCAGGGAGGAGACAAGGGCTTTGGGGGCACTGTAGTGGTGGACTGCTTCCACAAATTGATGGACACGGATTGGGTCAACAGGCTGGTGGATTTGTCCATGGCGCTTGAGGGAACTGCAGACAATCACGCCGTCCGCTAGGGGGAGAATTTCCCCTATGTTGTCCCACCTAGCCCCCGAACCGATAAATAGGGGAGTATCGGCACAGGCTTGGCGGGCTTCCTGCATATCTGCCAGGGTGGGAGGCTGTCCTGTTGCCCAACCGGAGACAATGATGGCATCCGCTAAACCCCGATGAATGGTGTCCTGGATAGCTAAGGTGAGATTGGCAGAGGAGAGGGGCTGGGAGTGCTTCACTAGGACATCAGCAAACACCTTGGTATTGGTACCCAGTTCACGGCGATAGCGCATTAACTCGTAGGCTGTGCCCTCAATAATGCCCTGGTCTGTTGCCACCACTCCCGTGAGGACATTGACGCGGATAAAAGCTGCACCTGTACAGGCGGCGATCGCCATAGCACTGCGGCTGTCATTGCGCAGGACATTGATTCCCACTGGCTGGGGCACCATTTGCATAATCCGCTGCACGATCAGACTCATGGCGCTAACTACAGCGGGGTCAACGGTACCCTTGGTAAAAGGGGCATCGAAAAAGTTTTCCACTAAAATACCATCTACTCCTCCCGAGGCTAGGGCTGTGGCTTCCTGTTCTGCCCGCTCAATTACTTCCTTGAGACTGCCGCCCCAGCGCGGGGAAGTGGGGAGGGGCAAAAGATGGATAACGCCAATAATTGGTTTAGGGGAATCAAACAGTTGTTGTAACAACACGCCGCCAGACACAGTGATTACTTGCCCTTACTTTAACGCGAACTGGAGCAGAAATGATGGATTTAGTTATTTTAAGCAATGGTGTGGGGGAGGTGACGACCTGGGTTTACCCGCTGGTGCGGGCAATAGCGGAGCGTAAAGATTTGTTATGGCGGGTGTCTGTCCTCCTTGCCCCCTGTAGCCATGCCAGTGGCAGGGAAACAGAAATTGTGCAAACTTATCCCGCTGTGACACGGGTCTTGCCCCCCGATCGTTTTTGGGACTTTGTATTATGGGGGAAAACGCCAGGGTGGGATTGGCATAAACAAGGGGTAGTGGTATTTCTGGGGGGAGACCAGTTTTATACGGTGGTGGTGGGGAAACGCTTGGGCTACAAAACCGTGGTTTATGCGGAGTGGCAGGCAAGGTGGGTGGACTTTATTGATCGCTTTGCTCTCCGTCACCCTGGGATTTGGGCAGGGACAAAGGGGACAGTGATTGGGGATTTGATGGCAGACATAGCTCCCTGTTCACCCCAGCCAGGCAACTATATTGTGTTTCTCCCTGGTTCTAAGCCCATGAAACTGCGTATAGGTGTACCCCTGGTGTTGGCAGTTGCCGATCGGTTAAAGTCTATCTATCCCGACTTGGAATATTACATTGCTCTGGCACCAACTCTAACTCCCCAGGAATTAGCTAAGTATGGGGGCAAATTGGCAGGCAAGCATTTAATTTCAGCCCAGGGAACCGCAGTGGAAATTTATGAGCAGTTTCCCGCTACGGAGTTATTTCTAGGGGCAAAACTCTGTGTCACAACGGTGGGGGCAAATACTGCCCAGTTAGCGGCTCTAGCCGTGCCGATGATTGTTTTAGTGCCTACCAATCAATGGGATGGGATGCGGGCATGGGATGGTTTGCCAGGCCTTCTCAGTCACCTACCTGGTGTGGGCAAATTGATCAGTAGCGGCATCAATCGCCTCGTCGTCAGTCACATCAAACGGCGCGGTAAATTCCTGAGCTGGGGGAATATCTATGCCCAAAAACCGATCGTGCCTGAATATATTGACTATTTAACTCCCGACTCAGTGACTAACTATATTTGTGATTTATTGGATAACCCTGCTAAGTTAGCCCACATGCGCCAGGAGCTACAGGCAGTTTTCCCTAGACAGCGATCGGGGGCAAAATTACTGCAAGTGATCGAGTCTGTAGTAGAGACCTAATTATTCCTGCTCCAAATTGTTGTCATCTGATGGGGGTCTTCTACGTACAACTCTCTTCCTGCTGCCATTGGGTGCACATACTTTTTGTCCCGTTTCCACAATTTTGCGGGAAGGTCCTAGCCGCGCATTTTCAAATAAACGATCGAATTCGCGGCGATAATGGGCAGCCACCGTGGGATGCTTAACTACTACTAAGGTTTCATCGTTGAGATGATTGGCAGAGGCAGACCAGTTGTGGGAACCTGTAATCACTAGTTCATCATCCACGAGACCGTATTTATGGTGCAGTTTATCTCCCTTGACCAGATCAGGAATGCCTACTTTACCAGGAATGGGTTTACTCCAAGGGCGACGATTCCCCACCCGACAGTCCTGAGTAGAAACATAACCCCACATATCCAAGGTGGTGGCATATTCGCGATAGGCAAAACTGGGGTCAACTAGGGCAGCAATTTGCACTCCCTGTTTTTGTTTTTCTTCCAACAAATTGCCGATGCGCGGTTCAGCAAAGACAAACAATGCCATATCGATGGATTTACGCGCCTTGCCCAAATTAGTAGCAATTACGCCGTTGGTCGACTCTTGCCATGGTACCCGCGATTTGCTGTCAGGGGAAAATTTCACCCACACTTCGGCATCCCCTACCTGTACCTTGCGTACTGGTCGATGGGGCTTTTTAACAGCAAATTTGCTATCTAATTTGCCGCCAGGACCGTCTCCCCACATGATGTTAAATTCCTCCAAAAATAAGTTAGCTACTTCTGGACTGTTGATGATCATCATGTTGTTGGCGTTGCCCCTAGTTTCTAGGTTGTCGTAGTCACCGTAGGCATCACTCCAGGTGAAATTGGTAGAAGTCAATAACACTTTTTGTCCATCCACAACCACGTATTTGTGGTGCATTAAACCTGGCCCCCTGGAGCCATCTGCCGTATCATCAATTAGGGGTATCCCGGCTTGCTTCATGAGGTAAACCGCATCATTCCGGCGGGCTTCTTCAGTAGTTAACACACCGTCTTTGTTTTCATCGGCAAAGATTTTGTATTCCTCATAGCGGGGACGGCGATGGGAGTCCAATCGGCTGGCTTCTGCTTCCGTAAATTCTGACCAACCCTTGCTGTACGTGTTTTCAATAATCACCCGCACTTTTACCCCCGATCGGTGTTTAGCAATCACTGCCTTTGCTACCCTAGGCAGCCGAAATTCCTGCACTGCTACATCTAAAGTCTGCTGGGCGCTGTTGACGAAATCTAAGATCAAACCTTCATGGTCGTCACCGTAGCGATCGATGCCCCTTAAGTCGACAAAACTATTCGCCTGTTGTTGGTTCATATAGACCTTAATCAGGGGATGCTGGGGCAGGGGTTCCAGGAGAGATTTCAACTGACTGCGTTTGCCCTGGGGGCGCAGGAACAGATAGGCAACTCCCCCCAGAAGCAGAAGCACAATTAGGAGCAGCAGTCCAATCTGCCAGACACGTTGATCAGCGGGAGCAGTTTTAGCGGGGCGCATAGGTCGGCTGTTTGCTTATTTCTAAGATAGGGCAAGTTGTTCTCCCAGAAGTTCCTAAAATAGGAGGGTATAGCTTAGCATTACTGCCATCTGGGAAAGGTTAGGGAACGCCCTGTGGTATCAGTCTGTCCTATGGGGGCAGTTTTACCGGAGGAACATCCCCCCTCCCCGACGCCATGTTGTATAATCGGAAACAGAAGTGGGCTTGACCCGCTTTCTTTGTTTTTAAGTACCATGACTCACCCCCTGATTGAGCCAATTGCGAATCTTGCCCGCAGCCTTGCCCCTGCCCTGGGCTTGGAGGTAGTGGCTGTATATGTACAGACCCACTGTAACCCTGCCGTCGTACGCGTTGACATTGCCAAGCCCCAGGAAGATGTGGGTCTCGATGACTGCGAACGGATGAGCCTGGCTTTGGAAGCAGAACTCGATCGCTTAGACCTCATCCCCTTTTCCTACAACTTAGAGGTGTCTAGCCCTGAAATTGACCAATTTCTCACCACTGACCGTCACTTTAGCGCCTTTCGCGGCTTTACCATTGCGGTTTATGCCCATACGCCCTACGGGGGCAAACGGGAATGGATTGGGCAACTAATTGAACGGACGGCAGAGGTGATCAGACTGAATCAGCGGGGGAAAGTAATTGCCATTCCCCGATCGGTGGTGGAGCGGGTTGAGCTACATTGAATATCTGCGAGGAGATGCTATGTCCATCGTTAATTTGCCGAATTTGCGCCGTTTAGTAGAAGAGATTAGCAAAGAACGCAACTTGCCCCCTGCCTCAGTCCACACTGCTCTGCGGGAAGCCTTGATGAAGGGCTACGAGAAGTTCCGTAAAACCTACCGCACAGAGGGCACCCACTTTGAGGATGGCTATTTTGACAACTTCGAGGTGGAAATTGACCTAGAACGGGAAGGGTTTCGCGTCCTAGCCACCAAAACGATCGTGGAAGAGGTGACCAATCCCGATCGGGAAATTGCCCTTGCAGAAGTACGGGAGGTTGCCCCAGAAGCCCAACCGGGGGGAACGGTAGTAGTTGATGTCACCCCTGAGCAACAGGATTTTGGACGCATGGCAGCCATGCAGACTAAACAGGTACTAGCACAAAAGCTGCGGGACCAACAGCGCAAACTCATCCAGGAGGAATTTCGGGATATGGAGGGGGAAGTACTCCAGGGGCGGGTGTTGCGCTTTGAAAACAACTCTGTGATTTTGGCGGTCACCAGCAGTGTCGGTCAGCCTGAGGTAGAAGCGGAACTGCCCAAAAATGAGCAACTACCCAATGAACGTCCCTACCGTCCCAACTCCAGCCTCAAGGTGTACCTCAAGCAGGTCTACGACACTCCCCGCCGTGGGCCGCAGTTACTGGTTTCCAGAGCAGATGCGGGTTTAGTGGTGCGCCTGTTTGAAAACGAAGTTCCCGAAATTGAAGATGAGATTGTGCGGATTGTTGCCGTTGCTAGGGAGGCGAATCCCCCTACTCCCCATGTCGGACCCCGTACTAAAATTGCTGTAGACACCCTGGAGCGAGATGTTGACCCCGTAGGAGCTTGTATTGGGGCGAGGGGTGTACGTATTCAAGCGGTGGTCAATGAACTGAAGGGAGAGAAAATAGATGTAATTCGCTGGTCCCCTGACCCTGCCACCTATATTGCCAATGCCCTCAGTCCCGCTAAAGTCAAGGAAGTCCAGATCATCAACGCCAGTGAACGGCAAGCCCTTGTCACCGTCTCGGAAGACCAGCTGAGTTTGGCAATTGGCAAAGAAGGGCAAAATGTCCGCCTAGCGGCGCGGCTAACAGGCTGGAAAATCGACATCAAACGGCATGAGTAATGGCTCCCCCCCTATTTCGGCGCTGTGTCATTTGTCGTAGGTTAGCCCACCGTGATGAATTCTGGCGCATAGTGCGAGAGGGCAACACAGTCAAACTAGACCAGGGCATGGGACGATCGGTCTATGTCTGTCGCCAGGGGTCTTGTCTGCAGGAAGCCCTGAAAAAAAATCGCCTGAGTAAAGCCCTCCGTACTCCCCTTCCCCCGATTGTGGTGGCTGAGTTACGGCAGAGGGCAGCTAGTTCGGCGCAGGCAAATTCTTCACTATCAATAGACAATTCCTGCCATCAGCAGTGCGGTCATAACTGAGGTGGTCAGCGATGGATTCCATAATCAGTAGCCCCCTTCCCCCAGTAGGCATGTCATCTACATCGAAAATCTCTTGATGTCTTCTTGCTAAAAGCTCTTTCTTACCAAACAAATCAAAGGGCTGACCATAATCCCACACCCGCAGCTCCACATGGTCATCGAAGAGTTGACATTCTATTTCTACAGGCGTTTCCTCCGGCAGATGTTCGTGAGCATGGTAAACAACATTACTGAAGGCTTCTGTCAAAACCAGTTCCACTTGCTGATAGATAGACTGGGGCAACTCTTGGACTTGCTTGAACCATCTACGTACCTGGGCAAGTTCGTAGATATTGCTATTGACAACAAGGCGATAACATTTAGTCATAAATCCGCCAATCGATCACCAGCTTCAGGAATTGCTATGAAACCAGCCCATAATTACAGCTGCTAGTTTATCGGAATCATGGCGCACCTTGCCATCCTGTTCTAGCATTACCTCTGCCACCAATACAGGACACTCAAGACCCTCCCGCTCGAGGTAGACAAAATCAGCCCCACTGCGGCGATAGGCTTCCAAGGTGGGGGGGGAAGGAGGGGATTTTTGGGCAATCACGAGGTCAATCATCTCCTGCCCAACTACTTTCTCGATCGTACGCACATGGTCAGCCACCGTAAAGCCGTCTGTCTCCCCTGGTTGGGTCATAATGTTGCAAACGTAGATGCGGGGGACTTGACAACTGACTATGGCTTCGGCAATTTCAGGCACCAGGAGATTGGGTATCACACTTGTATAGAGGCTCCCTGGGCCCAAAATAATCAAATCCGCTGCAAAAATATCCGCTACCGTCTGGGGAACGGCGCGGGGACGATCGGGTTTACAGCCAATGCGCAGGATTTTACCCCTAGCTGCCGTAATTTGGGATTCGCCCTCCACATAGCGTCCATCCTCCAGGTGGGCATAGAGCACCATATCTTCGACTGTGGCTGGCAAGACTCGCCCCCGCACTGACAAAACTTCAGAACTTGCCCTAATTGCCCGTTCTAAATCCCCCGTGATGTGGGTCATAGCCGTTAGAAACAAATTACCAAAACTGTGCCCTGCTAATCCTTCCCCCGTACTAAACCGGTACTGGAACAACTCCGTCAGTAGTTTCTCTTCGTCCGCCAAAGCCGTCAGACAGTTGCGAATATCCCCTGGTGGCAACATCCCCTGTTCCCGCCGCAACCGTCCCGATGACCCCCCGTCATCTGCCACTGTCACGATCGCTGTGATATTGGCACTGTATTTTTTTAACCCCCGTAACAACGTCGAGAGACCTGTCCCCCCGCCGATCGCCACCAATTTGGGCCCGCGATTGAGGGTGTAGTGGGCGATAACTTTTTCCACGATCGCTTCTCTAGGATTGCGACTGGGCATAAGAGCTTGTAACAGTCCCATGAACACTCGCCGTTGTCCCAGCCACAGCAGCACTAAGCCCAAAGTGATTGCCAGGGGTCCACTCACCTGCCGCGGTAAAATTTGTACCAGCGTCTCTACTACTCTATTAGCAACAGCTAGTAGAACTCGAATAGGGGTAAGGCGAGCGGAAATTGCTAAACCCAAAATGATCAGCAGTATCCCCAGCAGACTGACCAAAAACCATCGCTTCACCAGAATACCAGGTCGTAGCCACTTGAAGAATCGCGCTACCCTTCGCTTTATTCCCGTCGATCTCCGCGTAGTTTGCTTGCCCAAGGTCATATCCAAAACGATCGGTGTTAATACTACTACAGTCTGAGTCTGGTAGAATCAGACCAGGCTAATCAACTCCCGCCCATGCCCCTAGCCAATCTTAAGATACTGATTTTTCCTGTTGGGAATCTATGGCTCTCTCTTAACCTCCAGTCAGTCAAGAAAGTAATTCCGCGACCTGAAATTGTCAAAGGGAAGCAGGAATACCTAGGTCTATGCGTATTCGATGGTCAGGAAGTGACTGTTATTGATCTCTACCAAAAGGTTTTAGGCCAAGTATCGCCCCAGGGCAAGTCCTATCTAATCGTTTTAGCATCTCCCAAGGGTTGGTACGGTCTAACTGTTGGCAGTCTTCCCCTCATGCGAGATGTTCCCGCCAACCAATTCCACCCTGTGCCCCCTGAGTACCGCGAACGGGATACCCTCAACATTGCTAGTCACGTGGTACAACTGCCCCTGCAGACTGATAAACCAGTCCCTGTCTTCCTCCTAGACGAAAACCGTCTCCTGGAGTTGGTTTGACCTCTGCCTTGATCCTTAATAAAGATTTAACAATTCTCCCCCGCTATCTACCTTGACAAATCTTTACATTTTGCTACGCTAAAGGAGCAAAAATTTTTTTTTGCAAAATACATTTAGTCATTAGCAATTAAAGGTAAACACATGACCACTGCAGTAAGAAGCCAAGAGCGTCTTTCGCTGTGGGAGCAGTTCTGCCAGTGGATCACCTCCACCGAGAA
>JANWWT010000007.1 GCA_025055675.1 Pseudanabaenaceae cyanobacterium SKYG29 | reverse complement strand
GAGAACTTCCTGCAAAACTAATAGCAATAGTATACCTCAATCACGTAATCACCGTCCTTCTCTCTTTTTTATCAAATATTCATTGTTTTGAAGAAGTCAGCAAAATTGGTAAAAGATAAATACAAACTTATCTACCCGATCGTTTTTCTCTCTGTCATTCTGATATTGTAAGACTACAAACAACCGATCGGTTTGTCATTAACAAAGATAAAAAAACTCCCGACCGCAAACAACGATCGAGAGTAACAAAAGAGGGTAAAAACAAAACTAGAAAATAACAATGTTTGTGGCAGCTATATTAGGCAACCCAGAGAGAGTAGCTAACAAAACTGGAGCCAGAGGACCAGTACCATCAGGGTCAAAGCGGAGTTGACCGTTACTGGTGTTGTAAATAAATCTATCATCAGCATCATTAGCTGTATTTTGACCTAGGCCAGCAATAAAGGCAGCAGCAGGGAGAGTACCAAAACCTAAACCTCCTCCAAAACCTGCTTGGGAAATGCGAATGGAGTCAAAACTTGGATCAAGGTCCGTTATTGTATCGACTCCTTCAAAGGGAGAATTGAAGACAAACTGATCAGGTCCCGCTCCACCAGTCAGGACGTCATTGCCTAGACCGCCTACTATAACATCTGCGCCTCCAGTACCGCTAAGTGTATCACCACCTACAGTGCCAAGTATAAGGTTGATGCCCTCATCTGTAACAAAGAAAATTTGTGGATTACCTGCAGGTCGGTAACCAGGAGAAACAATAGGAAGAGTCTCATAGTTGATAATCACTGCTAGACTCTCAATTCCCTCAAATGTATTGTCAGTAGTGGCAACAACAGGGACATCTACAAAACTTTGTCCTGGCGGTATGACTACTGAAGAAGGTATGTCAACGTCAACTGTCAGTGTCACCCCTGGGAATCCAGTAGAGCGTAGTGTCTCGACAACAGTTCCAGGAATTGTGAGAGGACGAGAAATGTCACCCGATCGGGCTATGGAAAGTGTTGACTTCAAATCAGCTTCTGCAACACGTCCAGAAGGAGCTGCATCTGAAACTCTAGTCGTAGCTTCAAAGCTAATAACTCTCTGGTTTTCTCCAAAGGTAATAAACAGAGGCACAGCAATTTGAGGAGCAGTCAATAGTACCGGCTCAGCAGGAAATGGAATTTGTGGATCAGCAGGTAACCCAACTAATCTGCTTTCTCGGCCTTCTGCAAAGGATATCGCAACTAGAGGTACAGTGACAGCACGATCGGTGCTACCTGTTCTGCTAACCCTTAATATGCCTGGAGCAGCTCCTTCAACTGCTACAGCTCTCTGATTGGAAAGAACTACTGCTTCTTCTCGGTCATCGTCAATAATGAACCCTTCAGCTGCACCGCCCACCACAATAAATCCCTGGGGGGGAATATCAGAAGGAGCGACTGGTCCTCCAGCAGGTACACCTGGGAAAGGAGGAGGTACGATTCTGGCGATCACAGTTTCTACGCCTTCAGGGGTTCCGTCATTAATAGGTGTAGCAAAGAATTCCACTGAGGACTGACCAGCAGGAATAATCACCAAGAAACGGTTAGATGTTAGCTCAGGCTGAAATTGACTTAGGTTGGCAATCCCTAGAAAGGAGGTTAGGTTGGACTCACCAAGAAAGACTGTTGGACCAGTAATGGTGTAGTCTTCGCCATCAGAATCAAATGGTCCATTGCGTTGGATCTGTCTCGGACGACCTGCTGTGCCAGGTTCAAATTCACGCCTAATTTCCTGTCCTTCATTATTCCTAATAATTCTAATCTGTCTTACCATCTCTACCACTACAGCCCTCGGCGCAGATACGTCGCCAGTCCGACTGACACGAAAAACTATTGGTGTCTGCGTAGCCTCCTCTCCCCGTTGCCGACCAGAAACAACATCAATTCTGACATTAGGAGGTGTCTCATTATCCCGAATGCGGATCAAAGCAGGACGATCGGCTGCCACATCTTGCGGACGACCAATCACATAAAAGTTGTTTGGATCAGGAGCAAGGTTGAAAAGGGCATCCTCATCACCTTCCGATCGATCGTCGTCTACTGCTTCTAGGTACACATCAATAAATCTCTGTCCGTCAGGGATAACGATACGCGCTACTCCTCCCGAAACAGGAATTGCCCTGCCTAGAGTGTCAAACAGCAAATAGTCGCTGCCAGGTTCATCAGGACGGTTGGCTGTACCAGAGACTTCCAGCCTTACTTCCAAGTCACCAATGGTGTTATCCCGTGTTACCCGCAGAACGCCCCTAATCGGAGAGATAATTCCTGGAGTAGAGCCACCACTGGCAGAGGGGGGACGGAATTCATCGGCAAAGTTATCCATCGCCACAATGCTGACCACCGTACCAGGCAAGGGTCTAGGGCCAACAGGATTGGCTACATCTCTAATGTTAATGCGAGCAGTGTTTTCCCCTCTCGTTTCGTCCACCCGGAATACCAACGGATTTGGTACCAATGTCAGACGGACAAATTCTGTATCCTCTACTTGCTGGTCTTGAACGGGTCTGATTGTAACTCTCACCTCTGTTTGGAAGGGAGCAAAAATTACACTACTCCCGATCGGTTCAAAGTCCACCCCGTTTTGAGCTGTACCATCGAGGGTGTAGTTAACCGTTAGAGGTTTGGATAGATCACCACCTGTTCGTCTAAAGATAAATTCCCGCGTTACCAGTCCAGTAGGTCTGCCTCGACTATCTGTTTCCTCCCGATCGGTTTTTTCCAGCTGTGTAGTATCAGGTTCTTGGGCAATTCCATCTTCAGAAGCAACTACGGAAACTACAGGCAAATTGGGGGGGCTAGGTACAACAGTTAGATTGGCGTTAGCAAAGTTATTAGAAGGATCAACATCAGGCTGAGCCGAAGTTACCCTAGCATTGGAGGAAAGGAAGTTGCCAGTGGTCTTAGGTACGTAGGTAACACGGATGGTAGCTTCTCTGTTGGGGTCAATACTGCCCAGTTCTACTTTGATAATCCCTGTACGGGCGTTGTCCCCTGAAAATCCCGTGAATACTCCTTGGGAAGGCTCTACCCTCACTACATCCGAATCTACTGGCACAGTCAACTCAAATACAACCCGATCGGCTCTGCCTGTACCGCGGTTGAACACATTAAACAGAGCAACTGCTCTTTCCCCTTCCGCAGGTCTAGTGGGAATATCAGAGCGTACCAACACCAAATCAACAACAGGAGGAGCATCAGGGGGAGCAGGTTGGGGAGCAGGCGTAGGCAGAGTGACAGGCGCGCTGACAGTTCCTGTAGCTACTCCTACTCGCACATCATAGTTGGGGCTGTCCTGAATAGTGAGAGTAACCGTACCATCCCGACTAGTAGCTTGGGGGGTAACTGGGACATTGGCAAACGTCTGACCGTTGGGAATCCGTACTGAGGTGGGAGGGCTTTGCAGAGTTACACCTGGTGTAGTAGTTAGAGTAAAGTTGACTGTTAAATCCCCTGTAGTGTTAGTACGGGAAATTGTAAATACTATAGGGTCATCAGGATTAGTTGCCCTAGCGATCGGGTCGGTAGCAGTAACATCTACAATAGTTGGAGCTGTAGGAGCAAAGCTTACTGGTCTGCCGTTGGCATCTAGAAAATTTTGTCGGCGTAAGTCCCCCGCATTTACATTATTCAAGGTGGCTAGTACATTCCCTGTGCGCCGATCGATGACCAAGGTATTAGCAAAACTTTGGGAGACCTCAACATCATCAATAGTTAAATCCCCACTCAAAACCAGGAAGTCATCCCCTGCAAAAAAGTCCGTAACCGTTGCAGTGCCAGAGGTAGTTAAAACAAACCGATCGCGACCGACACCGCCAGTAAGAGTATTAACGCCTGCCTCACCACCGATAATATCGTTACCAGCTTCGCCAATTACCAAGTCGTTATCCTGACCACCGTAGAGCGTATCATCCCCTGCCCCACCAAAAAGCGAGTCATTCCCCTTGTTTCCGGCAATACTGTCATTTCCAGCGCCGCCATCGAGCTGATCGTTACCGTCTAAACCGCTGATAATATCATTGCCATCTAAACCACGAATAACATCATCTTCAGGCGTGCCCACTAATACATCGTTTCCTGGCGTGCCGTTGATAATTGCCATTTGTTTATACCCTCCCACACATACACGCACAGTGATACCACACAATTAACTAATTGTCGAGTGACCCCAAACCCAGACCCAGAGCCAAAATCATCCATCAAAATACTTTTATTTACGGCAAAATCTGACACTAAATTGTCTTTTCTGGGGAGTGATCTTGCTAAGAAGAGGAGGTAAGCAGTAGGCAAAATTGCAGTTATCGGCAGTAAAATTTAGACAGTTATTCCAAAATGGTTGCCGCTATGGGTTTGGGGGTGACAATTCCCCTGTTGTGTGCTATCTATAGTCGGTGAATCATGGTGGTTTACGACCAATTTAGAGGAGTGTTGATGATATGGGCAAGCTGAGCATTATTGGGGTAACACCTAACCCAGTCCGAGAAGGTACTACATCTGTTACAGCGCACGTCCGCTATACCCCAGACCCAGTAAATGATCTTAGTGGTCTTTTTTCCTTTGCATTGAACATTAAACCTGGTACTGCGAGTGCAGACAGTGACTATACCAATGTAAGCAGAACTTTGTTTTTGTCTACTGCTCCATCACTAACCAGCGTTCAGGACTTTTTTGTAACTATACCTATACTGGATGACGCAATTGTAGAGAACCCTGAGACGTTCATTGTAGAAATTTCAGACCTTGCTCCTGTGTCAGGACAAGGGACTACAAGTCCTGGCTTTATTATTGTCGATCGTAACGCTGAAGTAATTACCATTCTCGACAACGACAGCCCAGATCAACCTCCGCCTTTGGGTCGTGGCACTATTAGGTTTGAGTTTGCCAACTATGTTGTAGTAGAGGGTCAGCCCTTCATTGAAGCCCGTGTCATCAGGGAAGGCGGTCAACTTGGTGTCATCCAAGGAGAAGTATCAATTCAGTTTGCTACTGCAATAGAGCCAGATATAAGCGACCCCACACAAGTTTCCATCTTTTTTGGTGACCAAGATATAACACCCAAGATTATTCGTATCCCTATAGTTGACGACAACATCCCTGAGTCAACAGAGCAATTCACTCTGGTTCTGACCGAGAGAAGAACAGGGACAGGCCAGGATGTTTCAGGTGCTAATAATTTGGTAGTCGATCGTTCTGTTGTCCAAATTATTGACAACGACGGTAGCAACAGTACCTTCCCCACTATCACTCTTGCCCAATCCATCATCAATGTTCCTGAAAATGCAGGGTTTGTTGAAGTACCCATAGATGTAGTATTCCCCCCAGGCGGTAGACCTGCACCTGGTGATTCAGTTTATACAGTAGCTGCTGTCTCTGGTACTGCAGCAGAAGGGCAAGACTTTACTGTATTTTCTCGTACTTTTAACTTTGGTGGTGCTAACCAGTCCTTCCGTGAAGTGCTACGTATACCAATTACTAATGACACTTTATCAGAAGGGCTGGAAAGCTTTAGTGTTAGGATAACCACTTCTACTGGTGCGTTTCTTGGAAATGCCACATCAATCGTTAACATCATTGATGACGATGTTTCTGCTACTGTTCAAATTGAGCCAGTAACTCCCAATGAGGGCAACACTGTTACCATTAAGGTTGTTCCTGTTGGGGTATTTGAGCCAGGGGAAATCAGAACAGTTACAATTAAGACTCAGGATGTAACTGCCAAGCTAGGAGAAGATTTTACAGCACCAAACTTTAGCAACCTGACCTTTACCTTTGATAGCCCCTCACCTCAAACTGCTACTCTCAGGGTTATTCCTGACCAAATCAATGAGCAGGACGAAACTTTCCAAATCATTACTACTGGTACTCGTACTGTCAATGGTGTTACTCTGCCTTTGGTTATTTCGGGCGGTACTCAAACAATTACCATTCGAGAAACCGAAGGATTAAGGATTAGTAGTGTAACTCCGATAGTCACGGAAGGACTCGATCGGTTTGCTCAGGTTAAGGTTGAGAGGCTAGGAGACACTTCTATTGCCATAGTTAGTACAATTTCCGTCCAGGGTACAGGTGAGAATGGAGCATTAGCAGACAGAGACTTTACACCCGTTTCAGAGGTTGTAAGGTTTGGAGCAGGGGATGGAACTCCCAAGATCATAAATATTCCCATCATTGACAACGGAATTATTCAGAATGCACGTTCTTTCCTAGTCACGTTAACAGGTGCTAGAACCGATCGACCTGAGTTCCCGCCGATTCGAGAAGTCATCACGAATGTAGGCTCAGCTAACCCTGTAATCATTGAGCGTCCCGACCCACGTAACCAACCTAACGTTCCTATTCCTGTCTCAGGCGGCCCTGTAACAATTACAATCCTAGACAATGATGGACCGAATGCTGCAGCAGGAACGGCAGCAGCCCGTGGTAGCCTTCAGTTTGAAAAAGCTAGCTATGTTGTTGATGAAGGGCAAGGCTTTGTTGATATTCGTGTCCAACGGGTAGGTGGCACAAGCGGTGCTGTCAATGCTGAACTAAAAGTAGCTACAGGGGATGTCAGAGGTGCTGCCAAGATCGGTGAAGATTTCCTCAGCCCAGCCCAAACTTCTATCTTCTTTGCTGATGGTGTAGGCGGTTTCCAAACAATTCGTATTCCAATCATTAACGACACGATCGCAGAAGTTACTGAGAGCTTTGCTCTGAATTTAACGGAGAAACGGGGTGATCAAACCTTAGTGGTTAACTCCACGATCGTGCAGATTACAGACAATGATGGCGATCAGGTTAAGAACTTTGGTACGGTTGGTTTTGGTGACCTGCGTGTTCTCAATGTTAGTGAAGGGGCTGGTTTGATCATTGTCCCTGTGCAGTTCTCCGGTGCGGTTACCCCTGGAGAGTCAATTTCTATTAAGTACTCTGTTTCAACTGGGCAAGGAGAAAATGCAGCGGTTGCAGGAGAAGACTTCGTAGGAATAGCAGGTGGTAATCTTAAGTTTCCCGCAGGAACTTCGCCTGTTTCGATCCCAATCACAGTACCAATTCTGGAAGACCGTAAGATAGAACTGACTGAGAGCTTTGTAATCACGATTGATTCTGTGGAAGGTGCTCTGCCTGGTGGCTCCGATCGGGTTGTTGTCAACATTATCGACAACGATGGTGTAGGTTTAGATGGCAACGTGCCAGCGGCTGATCCTCTATCAAGTCCCTTCTTCTCGCCTATTACGCCTACTACCCAAACTGTGCCGTTCCTGACTCCTGAAGCTACCAATCCCCCTGCTATTAGGACTGACTTCACGGATACAATCTTGGGCAACAACGATGATGAGCTGCTGTCTGGGGGAGATGGCAATGACACGATCGATGGACGGGGCGGTAACGACACAATTACGGGTGCCCCTGGTCAGGATGTAATCTTTGGTGGTCCTGGTTTAGATGTGCTGTTTGGCAACGCGGGTGAGGATGTCATCTATGGTGGGGAAGGAGACGACCTCATCTTTGGTGGCAAGGGTAATGACACTCTCTTCGGCAATGAGGGTAACGACGTCCTTACAGGAGACCTAGGGAATGACTTCCTGTTTGGTGGCCCAGGCAACGATCGGTTTGTTTTGCAGGCTAATGCGGGCACAGATTTTGTGGGTGATTTTGTTGTTGGTACAGATTTACTAGTGCTCAGCGGTGGGATACAATTTAATCAACTGGCGATTACCCAAGTTGGTGGTAACACAGTGATTCGCCTCGATGGTAAAGACCTTATGATCCTAGCTGGGGTGACTGCTACAGCTGTAACTGCCGCCAGCTTTGTGATCGGTTAAGCCCAACCCTCTACACTCCCTCTAAATTGATTCACCTGACCCCCGATCGGGGGTTTTTCTATTTGGGATTAGTTTACAAATCTTGACAACCAAGCGCCCCTAACTATAAGAAGATGGATCATAACAAAGCGTATAAACCACCACAGGTTGTGGTAGGGCTGTACTGCTTGTAACTGGGTAAAAAAACTTTGATAAAGGAGATAATAATGCCGTTTGGACCAGCATCCCGTTTGGGAGTCAGTCTCTTCGACGAAACCCCGCCCATGGAGTGGGTACCAGGACGATCGGTGGAAGAGGCGGAAACGATGATCCGCGCTGTCTATCGCCAGGTGTTGGGCAATGCTTATGTCATGGAAAGTGAGCGCCTTGAGGTAGCCGAGTCCCAATTCAAGCGCGGTGAACTGAGTGTGCGGGAATTCGTGCGGGCAGTAGCCAAATCTGACCTCTATCGCTCCCGCTTCTTTGAGGATGTGCCCCGATATAGAGCGATCGAGTTAAATTTCCGCCACCTCTTGGGACGTGCTCCCCTCAACCTAGAGGAAATGCGCTACCACAGCAACATCCTGGATACCGAGGGCTTCGAGGCAGAGATTGATAGTTACATCAACAGTGACGAATACCAAACCGTGTTTGGGGAATATGTAGTACCGTATCTGCGCGGTTACAAGTCGGAAGCTTGCCAGAGCATGGTACAGTTTACCCACTTCTTCCAACTGGTGCGGGGAGCTTCTACTAGCAGCCTCAAAGCAGATTTAGCTGGCAAGTCGCCCAAGCTCAACTCCTTGGTAATCCAGGAAATTCCTACCCCTGTAGTAGCACCAGGTTTGACCTTCCGTACCCCTGCTCTCGGCTCTCGTTCCCGTCATGGGGTGGACGCCAGTGCGGGTGGCAAGGTTTATCGCATCGAAGTTACGGGCTACCGCTCCAAGGTGGTCAACAATGTTTCCAAATTCCGCCGCAGCAATCAGGTGTTCCTGGTGCCCTACGAAAAACTGTCCGAGGAATACCAACGCATACATCGCCAAGGCGGTGTTATTGCCAGTATCACTCCCCTCTAGGCTCTTTGGGGGCTTGTCCCCCTTTTCCATCTACTTTTAACAGGTTTTAATAGGCGAGGTTTTTAATATGAGAACTTTATTGGCACCTTTGGAATTGCGTCCCAACAGCACCACAGAAGAGGTTCAAACCATCATCCGTGCTGTCTATAAGCAGGTTTTGGGCAATCCCCATGTTATGGAGAGTGAGCGCTTGGTTACCGCTGAGTCTAAGCTGTGTAATCGGGAAATCTCGGTGAAGGAATTTGTCCGCCTGGTGGCTAAGTCGGATTTCTACAAGAGTCGCTATTTTGAAAGCTGTGCTCCCTACCGCTTCGTGGAGTTGAATTTCCGTCATCTCTTGGGGCGCGCTCCCCAGGACCAACGGGAAGTTTCCGAACATATTGTCCGCTGTGTTACCGAGGGCTATGACGCTGAAATTGACTCCTACATCGACAGCGAAGAGTACCAGAAAGCTTTTGGCGATAACATTGTGCCCTACGATCGGGGTACCAGTACGGAAAGTAACTACAAGCAACTGGGTTATAACTTCATGTTTGCCCTCGATCGGGGCCCTGCCCAGGTAGATAGTGCAGTCAAGGAGTCGCAGCTGGTGATGAACTTGGGTCTAAACCGCGCTAACAAGATCAAGCCTTCTACCAGTGGGGTGATTGGTTCAGGGACGGAGAAGAAGTTCAAGATTTTGGCTACAGGCTTTAAGTATGACAGCCGCCGTCGCTATAGCACTACGGAGTATCTGGTGCCTGCCAGCAAAATGACTCCCCAAATCCAACGCATCCAACGGGCAGGCGGCAAAATCGTCAGCATCACAGAGGTAGCCTAAAGGGAGTAGGACTATGGCACTGTGGATTACCAACGATCGGGTTGAGCTAACCAAGAACGCCACGGAAGAAGACTTGCAAGTTGTGATACGGGCTGTCTATCGCCAGGTACTGAGCAATGCTCATATTTTGGAGAGTGAGCGCCTCACTACTGCTGAATCCATGCTGCGCAATGGGGATATTACAGTGCGGGGGTTTGTACGGGCAGTAGGTTTATCTGACCTCTATCGCCGTCTGTTTTTTGAAACTTCTTCCCCCTATCGCTTTGTGGAGTTGAACTTTAAGCACTTCTTAGGACGTGCGCCCCAGGACCAGGCAGAGGTTGCCGAACATGTGCGCCGCTACAGCGAACAGGGCTATGAAGCGGAAATCAACTCCTACATTGACAGTCCTGAGTACCAAGAGCACTTTGGCGAAAATGTAGTGCCCTATATGGTGGGTAGTCAAAGTCAGGTAGGAGTGCGCAATGTAGTGTTCAACCGTACTTTTGCTCTAGTGCGGGGCTTTGCTGCTGATACAGTCGGGAAAGATGCCAAGTTGATTTCTGATATCGGTATCGACCTGCCTACTAAGATTGTGCCACCAGCACGGGGGTCAGGGGCATACAGCAATACGGGCAAGCGCTTCCGCATTACTGCTAGTAAGTCCGCTATGAATAGCCGTCGCAGTATCACCACAACGGAAGTAGGCTATAATCAGCTCTCTGACACTATCCAAAATATTCAGAGGGGCGGTGGTAGGATCATTTCCATCAAGGAAGTTGCCTAAGTAAACTATGGCAGGGGCAAGGTGGGATATTACTACATTTGTGGAACGATCGATCGGGTCTTGGCGGTCGCAGCGGAGTGTCCATCATCTTGCCTTTGCCCATTTTGAAGCAGTTACTTCTACCATCACCGTCACTAGCCTTAGTCCCCAGGATGAGCGGGTGGGGCAACTGTGTCAATTGCATGGGGTGGAGACCGATCGGGTAGTAGCACCTTTCCTGATGACCTGGGAGGGACAATCGGACTGGGATGGGGAAATCTCCAAGGGCGAGAGTTTACTGGTGCCTGTCCCCAGTGATACCTACAGGGGCAAGTTATTGCGGGACAAGGGCTATGCGGAAGCCATGCCGGCGGTGGGGGAATATTACCTGACAGAGGACAATACTTTTGTGCTGGTGACCCCCTACGATCGGGCTGCTGCCGAGGAAAAAATTTGGTTTATCAATGACAATGTGCGTTGTCGGGTCTCCCTGATTAAAACCAGTGGGGGCAGTGGCGTGGTGACTGCTTCCTTCTCGTCTGAAATCAAGCAAAAGTTATGAGGCTAAAACTAGCGGAGTGGTTAGCAGGGGATTTTAGCAATCGGGCGCAGGCACAGGCTAATCCTAGAGACTTTGCCCATATCCGTGTCTTTTTCTGTCCCTTGCCCTGGTCTTTCTTCAACGATGTGGGGTTCTATTCCGAACAAATGTTTGACCATGACCTGTGGACACCCTATCGCCAGGGGGTACATCGCCTCATCGATCGGGGGGATCACATCTACGTGGAAAACTACGCCCTCAAAGACAGCATCAGGTTTGCGGGAGCAGCGCGGGAACCCAGTATTTTAGCTACGATCACTCCCCAAGACATCGAACGGCGGTGGCACTGCGCTATGGTCTTTACGTGGGAGGGGGACAGATTTCGTGGGTCTGTGGAGGGTAATCGCTGCCTTATCGAGAAAAATGGCAAGTTAACTTATCTAGTAAGCGAAGTAGAATTGACAGCCACCACCTTTACCAGTTGGGATAGGGGCATGGATGTAGAAACTAATTACCAGGTTTGGGGGTCAGAACATGGGGCACTGCAGTTTAGCAAACGGGAGAGCTACCCACTGCCGCCAGAATATGTTGCCTACAACTGCTGAAAAAAAATTGCAAAATTGGATTCGCAGCCGTCATCTGATTTGCCAGGGAAACTTCTTTATTTTTGAAACCGTTGACTACAGCACGATCGAGCGTTTTTCCCAATGTATTCGGGTGCTGGGGGGAACTATCATTTCCGTAGAACCGATCGATAAACTATGGATGGGCGACCATCGCCAAGTAATTTTGTATAGAGTCCGATCGAGCTTGCACACACCTGGTCACTCCCTGAAGCAATATTGGATTAAATACGGTAGTTTCCGTACCCGCTTTGATCGGGGCAGTTAACTATTAGGCATACACATCTTTGCAATAGCAGAGGGAAGTTATTTTAGTTTCTGTTCTGCTGGGATTCTAACTGCCTGTATTCATGCAATTTTCTTATACCCCATCTTAGATTTTTGTTATAAACAAGGTCTATAAGTTGATTCTAATAATAATAGAAGAGTCTAATCTAGCCAAATAGTAGGGATAGGCTTTCAGAACAAAGTTTAGCCAAAAGAACGGAACCATCTGACTAGAGTTGACAACTTGTCACCCTGTTTTCAATCGTCATTCATAAATTTTTTCTATCTCTTATGTTAGAAGTTTTGAATTAGTAAACCTTGGCATAAATCTTAACGCTTTCTATAATTTCAGACAGACCAACAGGTTTTTGGTTTTGTCAAACAATTCTTAGTATTTTGATAGTTTCACTGGAGACTATAGGGGGTATATTCATGTCTAATCGTTTCCTTAATCGACGGGAATTTTTACTAGCCGCTGGCACTGCTGCGGGAGCAATATTCCTCGATAAAGCCACTAGCTATGCTCAACAACCTGGCAAACCTGAGACCACTAAAATTCGCCTAGGTTACTTACCCATCGTGGAATCCGCACCCCTAATCATTGCCCAGGAAAAAGGCTTTTTCGCTAAGTACGGCATGACTGAGGTAGAAGTTGTCAAGCAAGCTAACTGGGCTTCAGCGCGGGACAATGTGGTAATTGGTAGTGAGGGGGGCGGCATTGATGGCGGGATGTGGCAAATGCCAATGCCTCACCTGATTACTGAGGGGGTAATTACCAACGGGCGCAAGGTACCCATGTATGTACTAGCAATGCTGGTTACCCAGGGCAATGGGATTGCCATTTCCAAGAGTTTACAGGGACAGGGGTTGCATTTACGCATAAAAGACCCTGGTGTGATTAAAAACTTCAGCAGTGCTAGGGGACGTAAATTTAAGGTAGCCTACACCTTTCCCGGTGGTAATCAGGAGCTGTGGATTCGCTACTGGTTAGCAGCCAACGGCATTGACCCCGATAAAGATGTGGACATGGTCACTATTCCGCCTGCGGAAACTGTGCAGGGGATGAGAACGGGTACAGTAGACGCCTTTAGTACGGGCGACCCCTGGCCCTACCGTATAGTGGAAGAGAATGCTGGTTTTTTGGGAGCATTAACAGCGCAGATGTGGCGTTTTCACCCTGAGGAGTACCTAGCAATTCGGGCAGACTGGGTGGATAAACATCCCAATGCGACGATAGCACTCCTGCGCGGTATATTTGATGCCCAACAGTGGTGTGATCAACGAGTCAATAGAGCAGAGATGGCAAAACTTCTGTCAGGAAGAAATTTCTTCAATGTGCGGGAGGATATTCTAATTGACCCCTTCCTAGGTCAGTACGACATGGGGGACGGACAAGCCAAGGTCAATGACTTCACCATGGGACCCCTGTACTGGCAGGATGGTAGAGGCAGTGTTTCTTATCCCTACAAAAGCCATGACCTCTGGTTTCTGATAGAAACTATGCGCTGGGGTTTACATCGTGGCTTCATCAAGAGTGTTGAGCAGGCACGTGCCCTAGTCGATCGGGTTAATCGAGAAGACATCTGGCGGCGGGCAGCCCAAGCTGCCGGAATCAAACCCCCAGCCAGCCCCTCCCGCGGAGTAGAAACCTTTTTCGATGGTGTCAGATTCGATCCTGCCAATCCCCAGGCATACCTCAATCAACTCAAAATCAAACGGGTTTAGCGCAGCCACCACACTATCAAATCAAACAGATGTTGTCAGCTCTCCACTCTTCCGGAGGGCTGATTTGATTTAGCCAGCTAGAGCAGCAGAAAAGCCATGACACGATCGGGAACACTAGAGTGTAGGATTAGATTAAAATTGGCAGGAAGCACATGATCGGGCAACTAGCAGACCAACGCTATCGAGTGGTAAGCATTCTAGGCAGTGGGGGGTTTGGCTGTACTTATCTTGCCCATGATACTCGTCGCCCTGGCGAACCAGTCTGTGTAGTTAAAGAACTTGCCCCTGCTTCCGATGACCCCAAAGTGCTAGAAATTGCCCGTCGTTTGTTTATTAGTGAAGCTGCCACTCTGGAAAAACTAGGTAACCATGACCAAATCCCCCGTCTGTTGGCTTACTTTGAGGAAAATGGGGGTTTTTATCTGGTGCAGGAGTTTGTAGATGGTATCACTCTCGATCGGGAGTTACGCCAAGGGGACAAATGGGGAGCCGATCGGGTTATAGAACTGCTGCAGCAAGTGTTGGAAGTTCTTGCCTTTGTCCATGCCCACAACGTTATACACCGCGATGTCAAACCTGCCAATATTATGCGTCGTCACCGCGATCGGAAACTAGTACTTTTAGATTTCGGTGCTGTTAAGGAAGTGCGCAACGCCGCTACTAGTAATGACTCTAACACTGCACCCAAAACCGTTTCCATTGGCACAGTTGGCTATGCTGCTCCTGAGCAACTGCAGGGGAAACCCAGAGAAAGTAGCGATGTCTACTCTTTGGGAGTAATTGCTATTCAAGCCCTGACGGGAGAACTACCTGAGGAATTTTTAGAGGACGAGATGGGAGAAATTTTGTGGCAGGCACCAGACATTCCCCCCGATCTCTATCGTATCATCCGCAAAATGGCAAAGCGCAACTACCGTGAACGCTACACCAGTGCCCAGGATGCCCTAGCCGACCTGCAGCCCCTGATTGAGCTACAACGGGAACAGCTGTCTGCGCCTACTGCCATTTTTATCCCTGGGCAAAAGGAAAATAGTGAACCCCTCTCCCCCATCACTGATACTGACTCAGAATCTACCAAAGCCGAAATTCTGCTTGTGGATGACAAACCGGAAAATTTGCGCCTACTGTCTACAATGCTAGAGGAACAGGGCTATGAGGTCAGAGAAGCCATCAATGGCAACCAGGCCCTTAAATCCACCCAAGCCTCACCCCCTGATTTGATCTTGTTGGACATAAATATGCCGGGCTTAAATGGCTACGAAGTCTGTCAACGTCTCAAAGCTGACCCCACAACTAGCCATATTCCTGTGATTTTTATCAGTGCCCAGGACGAAGCCTGGGATAAAGTAAAAGCCTTTTCCGCGGGCGGCGTAGACTATATCACCAAACCCTTCAAAGTGATGGAAGTCCTTGCCCGCATTGAAACCCACTTAAAATTAGGGAAATTGGTCAAAAGGGTAACAGAATTGCAAAATCAGTTGCGGATAGAAATACAAAAGCGGCAAAATTTAGAAACGTTACTGGAACAAGCTCGTCAGGAAATTAACCAATTGAAACAGGGAAGCTAGCTATGGCAGACTTGCAGGAGAAAATCAAACAGTTAGAGGACAGGATCAAGGAACTGGAACAGGAAAAGGCAGACCTGGAAGAATTGTTGGAAACCACCACTTTGCATGCCGACATTATTCAGGAAAACCTGCAGAACAGTGAAGCCCGCTTAAAAGCCCTGCTCAACGTAGTGCCCGACGCGATTTGGCGCATTCGATCGGATGGTTTAATTGTTGAGCTAGTGAAACTACCCACTGACCCCCTACTGGCGCGGGAGATTCATCTGTTTCGTGACCTAATTGGCAAGAACATCATCAATGTCTACCCTGAAGAAATTGCAGAACTGACCCTCAAACATATCAGGAAATGCTTAGAGAGACAGACTTTGCAGGTGTTTGAATACCCCTTTATTTTGTCCAGCACGACTGCCTATTTAGAAAACCGCATTGTCCCCTTTGATGCCAACCATGTAATTGTATTTGTGCGGGATATTACGGAGCGTATCAACTTTGAAAAAGAACTGGAAAAAGCAAAGGAAGCGGCAGATAGTGCTAACCGCTCCAAGAGTGAATTTTTAGCCAGTATGAGCCATGAATTGCGCACCCCCCTGAATGCCATTTTGGGCTTTTCCCAGTTGTTGAGCCGCAGTAATAATCTCGATCGGGAACAGCGGGAATTTGTAGAAGCGATCGAGCGGGGGGGAGAACATCTTCTGGATTTAATCAACGATGTCCTGACCATTTCTAAGATTGAAGCAGGCAAAGTAGAACTTAATCCGACTAGTTTTCATCTGGGGCGCTTGCTGGAACTAATAGAAGAAATGATGCAAGTAAGAGCCAAACAAAAGGGATTATATCTACGGTTTTCGATCGAAGAAGGTACTCCCTTACTGATTAGAACTGACCAGGGTAAACTAAAACAGGTGATCATTAATTTAGTTAGTAACGCTATCAAGTTTACCAAAGTAGGTGGTGTAACAGTCCATGCCTGTTTAGAGGATGTGCGCCATCTGCGATTCATTGTGACAGATACGGGGGTTGGTATTGCCGAAGATGAATTAAATAACCTATTTGGTGCCTTTGTCCAGACTAGTTCGGGCAAAAATTCCCAGGAAGGGACGGGATTAGGTTTAGCCATTTGTCATAAGTTTGTGCAATTAATGGGGGGTAAATTCAATGTCTACAGTCAGGTAGGCAAAGGCAGTTCCTTTCAATTTACGATCGAGTTTGACCTTGCCCAACCAGAAGAAATTTCCCAGCCTGAACCAAAGGCAAGGGTGGTTGGTTTAGCACCAGGACAGCCAGAATTTCGCATTTTAGTTGTGGAAGACCGCCCCGATAATCGGTACTTGTTGACGAAACTGTTAGAATCTGTGGGATTTACCGTAGCTACTGCTAATAACGGCAAAGAGGGGATAGAGAAATGGCGGGAGTGGCAGCCCCATTTAATCTGGATGGATATGAATATGCCTGTCATGGATGGATTTACAGCGACTCGCACAATCAAATCTTTGCCAGGGGGTGAACGCACCAAAGTTATTGCTCTCTCTGCCAGCGTGTTTGAAGAGGAAAGAAACAAAGTGCTGGCTAGTGGTTGTGATGATTATGCCTGTAAACCGCTAGTGGAAGAGGTTATTTTCGCTAAGATGGCGGAACATTTAGGGGTGGAATACATCTATGCTCAGGATACAGTAACGTCCCCGCCCCTGGAGGAGAAGTTTGTTTTGACGCGCGAAGCCTTATTACGAGTGATGCCCCCCCACTGGATTGAACAGTTGGAACAAGCAGCAACAGCGTTGAAAAAGAAACAGGTGTTTAAGTTGATTGAACAAATTCCCCCAGGACACGATCCTCTGAAGCAGGCACTGGCAGAGATGGCAGACAGCTATCAGTATGATGCGATCGTAGAACTATGTAGTTAGGGTAATTCGACGGAGGTAGGTTTAGAAGCGTGGGGCAGCCCCCAGCCTAGTTTTTCCCGCAGGACATTAAAAAATTCCCCCGATCGTAACCGGGCAAAGCGGGCGGGATATATCGATCGTTCCAGCACCAACTTGTATTCAGGATAGATGTAACAACCAGCGTTGCCATCTACGACCATGACCAGGCGTTGTTGATTAGCGGAAGTCACCACTACTTTTTCCGTATTAGCAAAGACCAGGGCACGGGAAGCCATGGAATGGGGACAGATAGGTACCAACTGAAACACGGGAATCCCCGGTTCAATCACCGTACCGCCAGCGGAGAGGGCATAGGCAGTTGACCCCGTGGGTGTGGAAATAATAATCCCATCGGCAGCGACATCCACAGGAGCATGGTTCCCAATGGCAATTTCAAAGTGGCACATACTGGTCAGGGGTTCGCGGTGCAAGACCATCTCATTGAGGGCAAGAGCCTCCCAAAACAGCTCCTTACCATCAAAGGCACGTACCCGAATCATCGATCGTTGTTCTACCACGTAATTACCCTTGAGCATGCGATCGAGGGCATCCTCCCAGTGGGCAAGGTAAGTTTCCGTCAAAAAACCCATGTGCCCCGTATTGATAGTGAGGACAGGTAAGCCCAGGGGTGCCACTTGCCTAAAAGTAGCTAAAACGGTGCCATCTCCCCCCAAAGAGACCACAAAATCCAACCCTTCCTTAAATTCTGGTGGTACCAGGGCTTCCACAGGAATAAAATTCGCCTGTCCCGGCGGCGAGTAACCCAGTAGTCCTCCCCGTCCTGTAGTAATTACCGCTTCCCAACCCCGCTCCTTCAGCCACTCCGCCATTTTAGCTGCTGTTTGATGGGCAATGGGCTTGCCGTCATTAAAAACTATGCCGACCTTTGGCACTCTAACTTACTTTCCGCGAACCAAGATTGACCCATTATACTGAGATTGTCTGTAGTTTAAGACATTTGTTTGTCTTTTGTAAGGGGAAGACCATGGGGCAAATTCTCACCTTTTTAGGCAAGGGAGGCGTGGGAAAAACGACAACTGCTATAGCTGTCGCCCAGGGATTTGCACAACAACAGAAAAGAGTCCTGCTTGTCGGGGGAGCTACCTTAGAGTTCCATCTACGGCAGTTGGGTGGTCACAATTGCCAAATTGTCAACATCAGTTCCCACTTTGATGCAGTTGCCCTGTGGTCTAGCAAACTCCTGGCAGACTACTGGGACAAAATGAAGACTTTGGAAAAGCAATACCTCAAGTCCCCCTTCTTTGAGGAAGTCTATGGCGAAGAGTTGGGAGTATTACCCGGGATGGACAGCGCCTTAGCCCTTAGTTTTATCCGCGAACAGGATGCCACTGGCTACTATGACTACATCATCTACGATGGCAAAGGAGATGGGGAAACCCTGCGGATGCTGGGGATGCCGGAAATTCTCAGTTGGTATCTGCGACGATTTCGCCAAGTTTTGACCAATTCAGCCCTGGGACAAGCGATCGCCCCTGTAATTGAACCCGCCCTCAGGAGTGTGCTACAGGTCTCTACTCCTCCCGAAAATCTGCAGGAACAGGCGGTACAGATGGGAGATGTACTTAAGAAGGGGCAAGAAGCTGTGAACAATCCCGATCGGGTGCGCGCTTATCTGGTCACCAGCGGCGATGAAGTGGCAATAGCAACGGCGCGGTATCTGTGGGGCAGTGCCCAGCAAATTGGTCTGACAGTCAGCGGTGTCCTCCACCACGGCTTTATTCCCCCCCACACCTTTGACCCCCTCCCCCTGCAGGAGTTACCTATCCCTCCCCTCCCCTGTTTCCTCCCCCCCCCTACGCCTGTGCCGGCACCCATCACCATCGATCGGGACAAATACCAAGTCAAACTATTCTTCCCCACTTTCAGCAAAAAGGAAATCAAATTAGTCCAACTGGGACCAGAAGTTACGATCGAGGCGGGGGATCAGCGGCGCAATGTCTTTTTACCCCCCGAATGGGGTGCTAGACAAGCAAAGGGGGCAAAATTTCAAGATAATTATTTAATTATTTCCTTTGGCTAATATGGTCACGATTGGGGTTATTCAGTGTGCTTTGGGAGGCAATCGGCAGGAGAATGTTGCCAAAATTACTCACTACATTGAGGTAGGTGCTAAACAGGGGGCACAGGTGATTTTACCCCCCGAGTTATTTGCTGGTTGTTATTTTTGTCGCGAAGAAAAGGCCAGCTATTTTGATTGGGCAGAACCCTTGGAAAATAACTCGACGATCAGCCATTTTCAAAAACTAGCGCAGGCACTAAATGTTGCTCTCCCAATTTCTTTCTTTGAAAAAGCGGGGGAATGCTATTACAACAGTCTGGCAATGATCAATTCCCAAGGGGAAGTGATGGGCATTTATCGCAAAAGTCACATTCCGGACGGACCGGGCTACGAAGAAAAATTCTATTTCCGTCCCGGCAACACGGGGTTCAAGGTATGGCATTTGGACTGGGGCACGATCGGGGTAGGCATTTGTTGGGATCAATGGTTTCCTGAATGTGCGCGGGCAATGGTGCTAATGGGAGCAGAGATTTTACTGTATCCCACAGCGATCGGGAGTGAACCCCAAGAGCCCGAATTAGATACTAGGCAACCTTGGCAAAGGGCAATGATTGGTCATGCTGTCAGTAATGTTGTGCCGGTGGCAGCCGCCAATCGGATCGGCAACGAAGGGGGGCAGATTTTCTATGGCTGTTCCTTTATTGCCAATCAGCGGGGGGACAAAGTAGCCGAATTTGGCGACACAGAGACGGGGGTATTGACTGCTAGTTTCGATCTAGCTCTGATCAGGCGGCAGCGGGCAGCCTTTGGTTTCTTTCGCGATCGTCGCCCCGATTTATATCACCTTTTGGTCAAGGAATAGAAAGATGCAGGGGACAAGATTAAACGATTTATTAGCAGTAGGAGCAGAAATAATTGGCGGAGAATTACAGCGGCAGTGGTATATCCATTGCCTGCGATTAATTGCGCTTTTGGGGGGATTTTTCAGTGCCTCTGTGATTATTACTTGGGCGGGGCAACGGGCAGTTTGGGATATAATTGCCAGTCTGTTCTTGTTAGCGTTTGTGGAACTTATTAGTTGGCTTACCTACAAACAAACCTGGCTCCAGGGTAAGGCTAGCTTAAACTTATACAAAATTGGACTATTATTTGGTCTGGCGGTTGAAGCCTTTAAGCTATCTTCTTGAGTTATGGATCAATTGAGTTGTAGAGTTACCGCTGATGGTTCTCTTACTTTTTTTTCCGAGCTGTTTCAAGAGACCTTTCACAGTCGCCATGGCGCTAAACAGGAAGCCATTTATCAATACGTTATCCCTGCCCGTCTCCTAGAAAAAGCCCAAAAACAGCGGGAAATTCATGTCCTCGATGTCTGCTATGGTTTAGGCTACAATTCCGCCGCGGCTATAGAATTACTCCGAGACACCCCCACCCATTTAGTCATCCATGGTTTAGAGATTAACCCCCAAGTTCCCGCTACCGCCATCGCTAGTGGCATTATGGCAGTCTGGTCAGGCGAAACACAAAATATCCTCAAAGAAATAGCGACAAACTATACCTATGTTGACAGTCAGCGATCGGTTTTTCTCCACATTGGCGATGCCAGACAAACTATCAACAACATACCCCCTAATTGGGCAGATGCCATCTTTTTTGACCCCTTCTCTCCCCCCAAATGCCCCCAACTATGGACAGTAGAGTTTATAAAATTGGTAGCCGATCGGTTACATCCTGACGGGTATCTACTCACCTATTCCTGTGCAGCGGCAATACGGCAGGGGATGAGACTGGCTGGTCTGACTGTGGGTAGTACTCCCCCCCTGGGAAGAGTGGCACCCGGCACGATCGCTAGTTTCAATTCCCATCTCATTCCCCCTCTTACCCTGGCTGAGCAGGAACAACTAGCAACGAAAGCCGCCGTTCCCTACCGTGACCCCTATTTATGCGATGATAAATACACAATTCTGCATAGAAGAGAGCAAGAACAAGCACAGAGCAATCTGGAACCTAGCTCCCAGTGGCGCAAGCGACATCAACGGGTCTGACAGTAAAGCAATATGGAGGGTTTACCGACCCTGACTTTTGGTTGTGATATAGCAGAACTGGTGATACTCTTGCATAGGCTTTTAGGCTAAGCTATCAATTTAATATCCTATCCCTGGTTAGATGTCATGACCCAAACGATCACCCTGGAGGAAGTTGCCTCCTTTCTGCAACAGGTCACTCCCCTAGACCGCCTATCTGATAAAGGTTGGGAGAAGCTGCTCACCAAAATTCAAGTCATGCACTACCGCATGGGGCATACCATCTTCATCCAGGACACTATGCCCACACAAGTCGCTGTTATCTATCGGGGGCAGGTGCGATTGTTGGGTTACGCCGAGGGGAAACAAGTCCCTATCAGTTTAACAATGCTAAAACCAGGGTCAATTATTGGCTGGATCAGTTTGGTACGGGGTGTCGCCTGTGAAACTGTGATTGCCTCGGAGGAAACATTGACAATTTCTCTAGCGGCGCCAGACTTTCACGACCTCCTTAAACAGGAAACTGCTGTACGGGACTATTTTTACCAAACTCCCCACCTCAGCGAGGTGTTTAACTTGGTGGGGAAATCTCACCTCAATACTGCCGAAGGAGCAACGGCTGACCTGCGTACCCTTGCCCTCTCCTACTTGCCCCAGGTAAAAGTAATGCACCTGCCCAAAGGAGTCACCCCTACCCAGCGCCTAGAGTCAGGTTATGAGTGGCTAATTAGCAGCGGTGATGTGGCTGATCCTGTAGAAGGGGAAAAACCGATCGGTACCAGCCTCAACCTCAGCAGGGAAAATATCCGCATTGCCTCAGAGACCGGCGCTAGGTTGTTGGGCATCCCTCTACAACAAAGGGAGACGAATGGTACCGCGCCCAGCCTCAATGGTAGCCAAGCAGTAGCTCTGACCGTCCAGGAAGCCCCCGCCGAAATTCCCCTGCCGGAAGAAGTAATTCCTAGAAAGTCTTTGCGGCAATATCCCTACTTCAGTGGCAGAGGACCGGTGGACGGGTTGATGATGTGTTTGAAGATGCTGGCGACTCACTTGGGGGGCAAATTCAAGCAGGATGTGATCGAAAGAATAGTGGTCAGTCAGTATCAAGCAGCGGGCAGTTTATCTCTCCAATTTGCTGGTTTTCTATTGGATTTAGTGGGTTTAACGGGACAACTGGTACAAATTCCCGTGGCATCTTTGAATCGCTTAAAAGCTCCTGCACTCATTCAATGGCAGGATAGTTTTGCTGTTATCTATCGCATCACCTCCACAGAAGTAGTATTTGCTAGCCCGGAATCGGGGGGGGTGACCATCAAGAAAATCAGAAATTTGGTAGAGAATCTACCTGACCCCCTCCTAATCCTGCTAGTCAAACCAGGTACACGGGAGCACCAAGAAAAGTTCAGCCTGTGGGCGTTCTGGCCCTATGTCAAACAACATTCAGGTATTTTTGTTGAGGTCTTTGTTGCTTCTTTCTTCATCTTAGCTTTTAGTTTGGCACAGCCCCTCATTGTGCAAGTTATTATCGACAAAGTGTTGGGGCAAGATGCCATTGATACCCTCTACACCCTGGGCTTTCTGATGCTGGGAATGGCAGTGTTTGAATCTGTCTTAACAGCTCTGCGTACCTATATCTTTGTTGACACTACTAATCGTATTGACTTGGCAATGGGGTCACAAATTATTGACCATCTGTTGCGTTTACCTCTGTCTTACTTCGACCAGCGGCGGGTAGGGGAATTGTCCACGCGCATTAATGAGCTAGAAAATATCCGATCGTTTACTACAGGTACGGCTTTAACAGCGGTTTTGGATGCTTTCTTCTCCCTGGCTTACATTGCCATCATGTTCCTCTACAGCTGGAAATTAACTTTTGTTGCCCTTTCCACCGTGCCCTTCTTCATCCTACTAGCCTATGTGGCATCCCCCATTATTAGAAAGCAACTGCGGGTACGAGCAGAGCGCTACGCTGATACGCAGTCCTACCTGGTGGAAGCAGTCTCTGGTATTCAGACTGTCAAGGCACAAAATATAGAGCTCAAGACTAGATGGCAGTGGCAGGAAAAGTATGCCCGCTATGTCAATGCTGGTTTCCGTACAGTGCTGACTTCTAGTTGGGCTAGTTCAATCAGCAGTTTTCTCAACAACTTTTCTAGCCTAGCAGTTTTGTGGGTGGGAGCTTTTGAAGTCCTCAATAGTAATGGCAAGTTCACCCTTGGTCAATTAATTGCTTTCCGCATCATCTCTGGCTATGTGACTCAGCCTCTTCTCCGTTTGGCTCAACTATGGCAAAACTTCCAGGAAGTGGGTATGTCCATCGAACGCCTGGCTGATATTGTCGATGCCAAGGAAGAAGTGGATGAACTCGATCGGGACAATATTCCCATGCCCGAAATCAAGGGAGAGATCAAATTTGAGGAAGTGTGTTTCCGTTTTGGTGCCCAGGGTCCCATGCAACTGGCGAATATCAACTTGCATATTCCCGCGGGTTCCTTTGTGGGCATTGTGGGGCAGAGCGGTTCCGGTAAAAGTACGTTGACCAAGTTGATTCCCCGCTTATATCCCCCGCTCTCCGGGCGAATTCTCATCGACGGCTACGACATTTCTAAAGTGGAGTTGTATTCCCTAAGGCGGCAGATTGGTATGGTGTTGCAGGATACGCTGCTGTTCAACGGGACGGTTATGGAAAATATCGCTCTCACCAACCCAGAGGCGACCTCTGACCAGATTATCGAAGCTGCCAAAATTGCTGCTGCCCACGAATTCATTATGACCTTGCCCAATGGCTACAACACGATCGTAGGGGAACGGGGAGCAGGTTTATCGGGGGGACAGCGCCAGCGCATCGCCATTGCCCGTACCATTTTGCAGAAACCCCGCTTGCTGATTTTAGACGAAGCCACTAGTGCTTTAGACTATGACTCGGAGCGGCAGGTATGTAATAATTTAGCGGAAGCATGCGCCGGCAGGACAGTGCTGTTTATCACCCACCGCTTGAACACGATTAAAAATGCTGACATAATTCTGATGATGGACCAAGGCGCGATCGTGGAGATGGGGACACACAGAGAGCTGATGCAGATGCGCGGTCGCTACTATTGCCTGTATATGCAACAGGAATCCCAAACCTAAAAGGAGAAACTGAAGATGACAAAAGCCTTCGATCGCCCGCGTTATCTCCCCCCTGTGGAACAGCCCGTAATTTTGGAGAAGCCCATTCTCCTTTCCAGTTTGTTCATGTGGACGATTATGGGGGTAGCTACGGCGTTAGTAACATGGGCGCACTTTGCCCAGATTGACCAGTCCGTACCGGCAGCAGGGAAGCTGGAACCCGATGGGGCAGTAAAAAATGTGCAGGCACCGGTGGGGGGCGTAGTGCGGGAACTCAAGGTGAAGGAGAATCAGCAGGTAAAGGCGGGGGATGTCATCCTGACTTTGGAGACACGGGTTACTAAGGCGGAAAAACAGGCATTGATGAAAGTGAAGGCATCTTTGGAGGCCCAGGTGCGGTTTTACGAAGCTCAATTAAATGGTGGCTCTCTCCCTGGTCTCAACATTGACCCCGGTGCAGAATTTGTTGCTACCCAGGAGCGCTTGCTGGCAGCCAGTCTATTGGAGCGGCGTACACGTCAGGCGGCTACAGAGCAGGAAATTGCCCAACTGCGGACGCAACTAGACCAAGCACAACAACAACTCCGCCGTGCCCAGGAAGTGTTGATAGCCAATGAGGGAATTCTCGCCCAGACGGAGACTATCCTGAAAAAAAGTGAGGATATTTTGATTGCTATGGAGCCTGTGAAGGATTCAGGGGCGTTATCCAAATTGCAATACGATCGGCAGGCGATTGAAGTGGAGTCGCGGCGGGCAGAGGTGTTGAGTCGACAATCCCAAATTGCCAGCATCAAAGCGGATATAGAACGTCTGTCCAGGGAAGAAAATAGGCTCACAGCTGCTATTACCCAAGCAGAGGAACGGTTGCGGAACACGATCGCCCAGACGGAGCGAGATATTTTGGAACGGATTGCCAATATCCAGCAGCGCCTGAATGAAGTCAATGCCCAACTGGAGCGGGCGGACCAGACCCTCAAATACCAGGAGATCAAAGCCCCCATCGATGGCACTGTATTTGACATCAAGGTGACAGGGCCGGGCTATGTCATTCCCCAAAACAGCGCTGAACCCCTAATGAAGATTGTGCCCAATGACAAGCTGGTGGCTAAGGTCTATATCACTAATCGGGACATTGGCTTTATCAACAAGCGCCTAGAGAGCAAAGAGCCGATCGAGGTGGAAGTTCAAGTTGACTCCTTCCCCAATCTGGAGTTTGGCAGCATCAAGGGCAAATTGGCTTGGGTGGGGAGTGATGCCCTAGCGCCCGTACCAGAGCGTCCCTTTTATTCTTTCCCGGCTAAGATTGAGCTGGAAACTCAGGTGCTCAGGTCAGGGGACTGTGACAACCCCAGGCGCAAGAATGACTGCGTGATTTTGCCTCTACAGGCTGGTATGTCGGTCAATACTAACATCAAAACCCACAAGCGCAGTGTATTGTCTATCTTCTTGAGTCAATTTGTCAGCAAAGCTAAGAGCCTAGAGAATGTCCGTTAGGTTGGGGTAGGGATGGAGCAAAACTGCTTTTAACAACTCCTTCCCCTGCCACTGGGGCAAAGAAAACCAATACTGCTGTTTCTGTTGTAGCTCTTGCTGTAATTCTCTATTAGTAGTTTGGGGGTCGGTTGAGTCAAAGCAGACGATGTTTAGAGTTGGCTCTAGGGCTAGACGGACACGGGGCGATCGATCGATGATCTGACAGAATTCTTGCCTGAGGACAAAGGAACGATCGATATAGCTTTCCCACCCTTTGCGTCCCATTGTTTGTAGGGCTAACCATAGTTTCAAAATATCAGTCCTTCTGGTTCCCTGGAGGGTAAGATTGCCAAAATTCAGGTCGTGGTCGTTCATGTAGGGTAAATCTTGGGCAAAGGCTGTCTCTAAAGTTTCCCTATTGCGGACTAGTAACATAGCACAGGTGCGGGCAATGCCTAACCATTTCTGGGGGTTAAAAGTAATGGAATCCGCCCGATCGGTACCCCGCAATAGATGCCGCCATGTCTGGGAGAAAATCACAGCCCCGCCATAGGCACAATCAACATGGAACCAGCAGTTATACTTCTTAGCTATGTCGGCTAAATCGTGAATGGAATCAATCGCTCCTGTCACGGTCGTCCCCGCCACGGCAATAATTACAAAGGGAATACCGCCCTCTCCCACTACTTTTTCTATCTCACTTTCTAGGCAGTCAACTAATATTTCACCGCGGTAATTTGTGGGAATTTTGATCAGGTGGTTCTTACCCAAACCCAGTACATTCATTGCCTTATCAAAGGAAGTATGGGCAGCCTCCGAGACAAAAGCATAGAGAGGTTTTTGATTACCCCGTTGGCAGATGGAACGATCGTGATGATTTCTTGCCAAAAATAAAGCGGTAATATTGGCTAAACTACCCCCCGCTGTCAGGGTACCGAAACAAGCAGCAGGCAGTCCAAATTGCTGCCCAAACCAGTTTAGTAATTTTCCTTCTAGTTCTGTAAAAATAGGGGAAAGCTCCTTACTGAGCATATTGTTATTGATAGCAGAGATAAGAGCATCCGCCCAAATTGTAATTGCTAGAGGAACACTATCCATATGCCCCATATAACCCTGATGATGTAAGTTAATTGTTCTAGGGAGAATATCTTTTTGTAGGACTGACAGTATCTCTGCCAAGCTGTTGCCTAATTCGGGTACATTAAGCAGAAAATCTGCTGTTTTAGCAACGAAATCTCCCCCCTGCTGGGCTAATACCCGATCGATAATCAGATCGACAAATGCATACCCTATCTGGCGGAGAGCATCCCGATTACTATGGTCAGGTAACAGAAATTGATCCTTCATCCCCAAACAGCCAGCGTTTGCAAATTGTCTCTCCCGATTTGAGCGTACAGCAGATTTTTTGTAGTATTTCTCTGTATATATGCTAAACAAATACCGATGAATAATTTATACATCTGCCCCTAAACTTTGTACTTAGTTTTTGCTGCCCACTCTAGTTTATAGAGTAACACAAAATCGTTGCTACTGTTGCTTAGTAATACAGTGAAAAGCACCGCCCCCTGTCAAAATTGCTTTAGCACTTAGCCCGATCGTTTTTCTACTAGGGAAACATTTAGCAATCACTTCTACGGCAGCCTCATCCCAAGGGGCATCATAGGTGGGCACAATCACAGTAGTGTTACTGATATAAAAGTTGAGATAACTAGCGGGCATAATTGCTCCTTGATCATCTACCACTAAGCCAGGGGAAGGCAGACAAACTACTTCTTTCAATACCCCTTGGTCTTGCCATTGGTACAAAGTCTCCCTAATTTCTGTCAGCACTTCGGTATTGGGGTCATCACATCTCTGTGCTTCCATGCACAACACTTTCCCAGGGGCAAAAAACCGAACAATTGTATCAATGTGCCCATCAGTGTGGTCATTCAATAAACCCCGATCGAGCCAGAGAATTTTTGTCAATCCCAAAGCCGATTTAAGAGCAGTTTCTATTGCTATTTGATCCATCGTGGGATTACGATTGGAATTTAACAGACACTGCCTTGTTGTTAAACATAGACCTGTGCCATCTACTTCAATTGCTCCCCCCTCTAGCACCCAGTCATAGGTGACCGATTCTATGCCCAGAGCTTGCACTATTTGGGCTGCTACCCGATCGTCATGTTCTAGCAAATATTTATTACCCCAGCCATTCCAAGCAAAACAAGCTGCCTGCTGTGAACCCATTTCATCTACTAGGAAAAAGGGAGCAGTATCCCGCAACCAAATGTCACCATAGGGAATAGCATGACAGCGCAGGTTACAGTTGACTAAGGCAGTAATTATCCGCTGTTTATCTGTCTCGTTGTTGACCAAAATCTCTAGCCTCTCACTTGCCCCGATCGCCTGCGCTAGTGCCAAAAATTCCTGCTGGGCTGGTTCTAGGTAATCGCCCCATAACGATCGATCGCTGGGGAAAGCCAACCAACAGCAACGATGTTCCTCCCACTCAGCAGGCAACCGCCAATTTTGCATCTAGCTACCCCCAACTTGCCTGGAATATCTTACAATAGGATAAGCTATTTGCAACTTGGTCACAGTTGTTTGTAGCGTTAAACTCCTGCCCAGACTTGGTTACAGAAACCTATGTTAATTAAATGCACAACCCGTCATGTCCATATTTATAGCGCCACTGTCAAAGATGACAAGTTGGTGGAAAGTGAAACCGAACTCACCCTTGACCTTGACCCCGACAATGAGTTTAACTGGTCTGCCAGCGCTGTGGAAAAGGTGAACAAAAAGTTTGAGGAATTGGTGGCAGACTACAAGGGGGCAGATTTGACTGATTACAATGTCAGAAGAATCGGGTCTGATCTAGAGCATTTCATCCGTTCTTTGTTGCAAAAGGGGGAGATCACCTACAATCTCAACCACCGCGTCTTAAACTATAGCATGGGTTTACCGCAAGTGATCAATACTGAAGCAGAGGAAAAATAAATGACAGAAGTAGCAACTCCTTCCTTTACTGACTACATGACCGGCGAACTGATCCCTGCCATTCAAAAAGCATTTAGCGATCGGGGTATCAGTGATTTAACTCTGGAATACAAAGACCTCAAACTGCAGGGTAGGTGGCGCAATAACCAAAGACAATTCCTCCTATTTTTTGCTAAGGAAGACGTGAACGGGCAGAAAGCCTTCGCTTGCAGTGATGGACAAGCACAACCCCAAACGATCGAACCTTTTTTGGGCGACGAACGCAAGGTGGATACTAATTTGATTGTTTTTGGTCTCATGCAAAGACTGAATGCCCAAAAGTGGTTGCTGCCTAACTGATGCTCCAGAGTCTGCGTCGCTTCTGCTTTCTTATTCTCTCTGTCTTTGCTTGTTATATCATCTTTCTTAACCTTTATCGCAGTTGGTTTACTCCCCCGCCCCAAACTCGCCTCGATCGTTTACAAACTGACCTGATTCTACAGGCGATCACTAGCGATCGGGTGCGGTCTTTTTTGGATAAAGACTTAATTAACAATTTCTACCGCCTTGCCCTGGATGACTATCTGAAGGTAACAGACCGCAGCCAGGTTATTTATCAGGTGGGATTGTTGTATATCAAGACGGGACAACTAGAAAAGGCTTTCACCCTGTGGGAGGAAGAAGATAGTCTGCAGATGTGTCTGCGCCACCTATGGCAACCAAACCCCCAAGTTTTATCAGGGGCGGAAGATTTGATTAAACAAAAGTTGGACGGTTGGTACGAGTATTTTGCTCTCTATCGCCTCTACGAACTAGCTAAACCCCAACTATTACCTGTATTTACTCTGCAAGAAACGATCGAGGCAGAATCAGCTTTTGTGCGTTTAATCATAGTCAATTTTATTCCCATTGTTGGTAGTTTGCTCGGTCTAGTTGTGCTAATTGTTTATGGCTTAAAACTGCGGCAAAGCGATCGGTTAGCATGGCAAATACCCTGGGATGGGGAAACTCTATGGTACGTCTTAGTTAGTTGGTTTTGCACTTATACTTTGGTAGCGCAAACTTTGCCCAGAGTTTTGGGAGGGTGGTTTAGTAATTTTAATTTTGGTCAGGCATTTGTTATTGGCATTAGTTACGTTGGTTCCATGGTGCCACTACTGGTAATTTTCAGGATTTTCTTGAGCAGATTTCCTAACTGGCAAAGTATTCTATATAAGTTTTCTCCCCTCAACTGGAAAACTATACTATGGGGAGGGGGGGGATACCTGGGGGCTATTCCCCTAGTGGTTTCTAGCTCCTTAGTGCAACAATTTGCTTTACGCGGTCGCGGGGGTGGGAACCCGTTGCTAGAAATCATTAGCCACAGCCAAAATTACTGGTCAATCACTATTTTCTGGATTACTTTAGGTATCAGTGCGCCCCTATTTGAAGAACTATTGTTTAGAGGTTTTTTACTACCTACTTTTACTAAGTACCTCCATATCAGAGTAGCAATTTTGCTCAGTGCCCTCCTATTTGCTGTAGCTCACATGAATATAAATGACATACTGCCTTTGACAGTTTTAGGCGTTGTTTTGGGTGTGGTCTACGACCGCAGTCGCAACCTCATCAGTCCTATTGTGCTACACAGCCTGTGGAATACAGGCAGCTTTGTTTCAATCTTGCTCTTGAGTAGCTGAGGGGCAAATTATCTAGCCAAGCGGGGGAATCTTTGCTAAAGTAATGCCAACTTGACTCAGGAGATTGTCCGTGATTACGAAAAAGTTGCTACCAGCCTTGACCCTACCCTTTGTCCTGTCTCCCTTCGGGCAGGTAGAAGCGATGACGGAAGCCCAAGTCCTCGAACGTCTCAGTGGTGTACCGGTGTTTACAATCACCGACGATAAAGGTGCTCCCCTGCTCGCCACCAATAAACAGGCAGGAGACAACCAAATTCTCCTATTTTTTCTCAATCCCAATGATGCCCAATCCATGCTGAAACAGGTGCAAACTGCTAACCCTGACCTGGGCAAGAAAGCTAGGGTGATTGTCCGATCGATGAACGATGCCTACAAAGTGATCAAGGAAAACAAAGATAAAAAGCTCACCTTTCAAATTGTTCCCTCTAAGTCCAGTTTGGACTCTGCTCGCACTCTGCTGACGGTGAATGGCAAGCCCCCTGAACAATTGCCCAACATCCCTGTCTTTTTTGCCGTGGGTGGTACTGGCGGACAGGAAGGTTTATTGACGATCGAACAGCAGGGCAAGCAGTTTGTACCTTTCTTCTTTGAACAACAAGACCTGAAGAATATGATTGACAACGCGGCTAAGGGACAACCCAACATTGCTAAAAATGCCAGAATTCAGGTGGCAAACCTGTTCAATGTCCTTGATGCTATGGTGACTACTGAGAAGAACAAGCCCAGTCCCGATGTAGAGAAATTTACCTTCATCCCCTCCCGCGCTGCCTACGAATGGATTATCAAAAACCAACCCGCTAATCCACCCGCCCAAAAGTAAGGCGAAGGGGAAATGGGTTAAAATCAGGACAGTCCAGCGTTACGACTGCCCATGCCCCATCCTTTCCTGCAACGTCTGCATAGTCCCGATCGCCCCGTTATCGTTTTTGATGGCGGTATGGGGACAGCTCTGCAAATGCAAAACCTGACAGCAGCAGACTTTGGTGGTGCCCAGTATGAAGGGTGTAACGAATATTTGGTGATTAGCCAGCCTGAGGCGGTGGCAAAAGTCCATCGTGCTTACCTAGAGGCGGGGGCAGACGTAATTGAGACGAATACCTTTGGTGCTACCTCCATTGTCTTGGCGGAATATGACCTCGCAGCTCTAGCCTATGAGATCAACAGGGAAGCAGCAGCCCTAGCTAAGTCAATCGCCCAATCCTACTCCACACCCGATAAGCCCAGATTTGTGGCTGGCTCGATCGGTCCTACTACTAAGCTCCCTACTCTATTGCATATTCAGTTTGAGCAAATGGAGCAGGCGTATCGGGAACAGGTGGAGGGACTACTAGATGGTGGTGTCGACCTTTTGATTGTGGAAACCTGCCAGGATATTTTGCAGATTAAGTCAGCACTAAGAGCGATCGAGTCTGTCTTCCAGGACAGAAAAGAGAGAGTGCCCCTGATGGTCTCTGTCACTATGGAAACGACGGGCACTATGCTGGTGGGGACGGAAATAAACGCCGTAGTCACGATTCTGGAACCCTTTAAGATTGACATTTTGGGCATGAACTGTGCTACAGGTCCCGATCGGATGACTGAACACATCAAGTATCTATCTGCCCACTCTCCCTTTGTCATTTCTTGTATTCCTAATGCAGGGTTGCCAGAAAATGTGGGGGGGAAAGCAGTCTATCGCCTATCGCCAGCGGATTTAGCCCATCATCTGCGGTATTTTGTGGAAGAACTAGGCGTGCAGATTATTGGTGGTTGTTGCGGTACGACGCCTGAACATATTCGCGCCTTGGCAGAAATTGCCAAAGACCTCAAGCCCAAGCCCCGTCAACCATTCCATCCCCCCAGTTGTGCTTCTATCTACACCTCCCAGCCCTACAAGCAGGATAATTCCTTTTTGATCATTGGTGAAAGGTTGAATGCCAGTGGTTCGAAAAAATGTCGTGATCTCTTGAACGCGGAAGATTGGGATGGTTTGGTGGCACTAGCCCGCTCCCAGGTGAAAGAAGGTGCCCATGTCATTGATGTGAATGTGGACTATGTGGGTAGGGATGGGGTGCGGGATATGCGGGAATTGGTGTCCCGTCTGGTGACT
This sequence comes from Pseudanabaenaceae cyanobacterium SKYG29, assembly GCA_025055675.1. NCBI lineage: Bacteria > Bacillati > Cyanobacteriota > Cyanophyceae > Pseudanabaenales > Pseudanabaenaceae > Pseudanabaenaceae cyanobacterium SKYG29. The sequence continues at coordinate 116,487 of JANWWT010000007.1, read as the reverse complement.
AATGTCACTCTGCCCTTGATGTTGGATTCCACGGAGTGGGAAAAGATGGAAGCGGGCTTGAAAGTAGCAGGGGGCAAGTGCATCCTCAACTCTACTAACTATGAAGATGGGGAAGAACGATTTTTCAAAGTCCTAGAGCTGGCAAAGAGCTACGGAGCAGGAGTAGTGATTGGCACGATCGATGAAGAGGGGATGGCACGCACAGCAGAGAAGAAATTGCAAATTGCCCAGAGGGCTTATCACCAGGCATTAGAGTTTGGTATTCCTCCCCATGAGATTTTCTTCGACCCCCTAGCTTTACCCATTTCTACAGGTATAGAAGAAGACCGCGCCAACGGCGCAGCCACGATCGAGGCAATTAAGCGTATTCGGCAAGCCATGCCTGAGTGCCACATTTTGCTGGGGGTATCTAACATCTCTTTTGGTCTCAATCCCGTTGCCCGCGTGGTGTTGAACTCTGTTTTTTTGCATTTAGCCTGTCAAGCAGGGATGGATAGTGCGATCGTGCATGCTAGTAAGATTCTGCCCCTGCACAAACTGTCTGCAGAAGAGATTGCCCTGGCAGAGGATTTGATTTTCGATCGACGGCGTTATGACGAAAACGGTATTTGTGTATATGACCCCCTAGCGGAATTTAGCAATCGCTATGCGGGAGTCTCGACGAAGGAAGTGAAAACAGAGGACAACAGTCTTACGATTGAAGAGAAGTTAAAGCGCCATATCATTGATGGGGAGCGACAAAAGTTAGAAGAACACCTGCAAGAGGCATTACAAAAGTATGCACCCCTAGACATCATCAATGAGATTCTCCTAGAGGGCATGAAAGTAGTGGGGGAGCTATTCGGGTCGGGGCAGATGCAGTTGCCCTTTGTCCTGCAGAGTGCGGAAACAATGAAGGCAGCGGTGGCATATTTGGAACCCTTCATGGAAAAAGCAGAGGGAGCACACAAGGGTACATTTGTTATTGCTACTGTTAAGGGAGATGTGCACGACATTGGTAAGAACTTGGTAGATATTATTCTCTCTAACAATGGCTATCGCGTCATCAACATTGGCATCAAACAGCCCGTGGAAAACATCATTGCTGCCTACGAAGAACACAAGGCGGACTGTATTGCCATGAGTGGTCTGTTGGTGAAATCCACTGCCTTTATGAAAGAGAATTTGGAGGAATTCAATCGGCGGGGGATTACTGTACCTGTCATTTTAGGGGGAGCGGCTCTCACACCCAAGTTTGTCTATGAAGACTGTCAGCAGACCTACCACGGTCAAGTAATCTACGGCAAAGATGCTTTCTCTGACCTGAACTTTATGGATGCCTACATGCAGGCAAAGGCGCAGGGCAGGTGGGACGATCGCTTAGGTTTTTTGGATGAAAAGGGCAATCCCATCAAGGTAGATTTGGAAAGAACAGAGAAGAGAGAGGAGAAAGAAGAGCCAAAAGAAGACAAGGTGGTAGACACCAAGCGATCGGAAGCTGTCCCTGTGGATATTCCTCGCCCGCAGCCGCCGTTTTGGGGGACACGCATACTTACGCCCGCCGACATTCCTTTGGCAGAGGTATTCTGGTATCTAGACGTACAGGCGCTAGTGGCAGGGCAGTGGCAATTCCGTAAACCAAAGGAACAGTCCCGATCGGAGTATGAGGTCTTTTTACAAGAGAAGGTTTATCCCATCTTGGCGGCCTGGCAAGAGAGAGTGATCCAAGAGCACTTACTAGAACCCCAAGTAGTATATGGTTATTTTCCTGCAGTGGCAGAAGGGAATACAGTCTTTATCTTTGATCCTGAGGAACCTAGGGGAGAATCGATTGCTAGTTTTACTTTTCCGCGGCAGAAGTCAGGACGCCGTTTGTGCATAGCAGACTTTTATGCCCCCAGAGAACTGGGAATAAGAGATGTTTTTCCTATGCAGGCGGTGACTGTGGGAGAGATAGCGACGGAATATGCCCAAAAACTCTTCCAGGACAATCAATACACTGACTATCTTTACTTCCATGGTTTAGCTGTGCAGATGGCAGAGGCATTGGCGGAATGGACACACGCCCGCATTCGGCGCGAGCTGGGCTTTGGGGAACAGGAACCAGACAACATCCATGCCGTCCTACAACAGAAATACGTGGGATCGCGCTATAGCTTTGGCTACCCTGCTTGTCCTAACATGCAAGACCAGTACACCCTCCTTGATCTGTTAGAGGCAAAACGAATTGGCATGTACATGGACGAAAGCGAGCAACTCTACCCCGAGCAGTCCACTACTGCCATCATTGCCTATCACCCCGTTGCCAAATATTTCAGTGCGTAACTTAAACTACCTTTTGGGCATAATAGTCCTAAGAGTGTGCCCCATTGAGGTAATACTATGCAGCCCTGTGATTTGTTTTATGCAGGTGGGATAGACGATCGGGGTATGCTCAGCCCTGAGGTTTTTCCCCTGAATGTGACCCCTGGTAATTCTCTGCCCACAGCCCTAGATATTGGCAACCTGCAGGGGGAATTTCAGTTTACTGATGCAGTGACTGTCACGGACCCCATCGATGTCTTTCGTTTTACCCTGACGGGGACGGGCAACATCAGTATTGATTTGACACAGTTGAGTGCCGATGCTGACCTATTCTTGGTGCGGGATTTCAATGGCGATCGGTTGGTCAACAACAATGAGATTATCGCTAGTTCGGAGCGCTGGGGCAATGCTCCTGAATCTATCCGTCTAACTAACCTGCTGCCAGGAGAATATTTTCTGCTAGTGGAGCAATACCAAGGCAATACCACGTACAACCTCACAATCCGCACAGAGATTACCACCCCCCCCAGTGCAGGGAACTTTAATCCCGTTTTTGGCTTTGGCTTGGTAGATGCCAGTGCGGCGGTTGGTATGGCGTTGGGACAAAAGATTACACCTGGGTCTCCTGTTACTTCTAATGTGCCTAACAACTGGGGTGACCTCAACTTAATCAATGTGCCAGCAGTCTGGGCAAAGGGTATAACGGGAGCGGGGGTGACAGTGGCAGTTCTGGACACAGGGATAGATATTTCTCATCCTGACCTGGCAGCTAACATCTGGGTTAATTTGGGGGAAGTCCCTGGCAACGGTATCGACGATGAGGGAAATGGCTTCGTGGATGATGTCCATGGTTGGGATTTTGGCGACCGGGACAACACTCCTTTCCCTGGCAGGGAAAATGGCTCTAGTCATGGCACCCATGTGGCAGGCACGATCGCTGCTTTACGCAATGGTATCACTACAGACAGCCGGGGCAACCAGTTTGAGGTACAGGGAGTAGCGCCCGATGTCAAGATCATGGCTGTACGCGTATTGGGAGGGAGATTTGGGAATACAGCTAGTACCCTTGCCCAGGGAATTCGCTATGCCGTGGACAACGGCGCAGACATTATTAACCTGAGTTTGGGGGCCAACATGAATGCCAGTGTGCTCCGTGCTGCCCTCAGCTATGCGGAAGAAAAGGGGGTAATTGTGGTATCGGCAGCGGGCAATGAGGCTAATCGCGGGGCAACGGTACCCAGTTTCCCGGCGCGGGATGCGGCTTTGGCGGACGTGGGCATTGCTGTGGGGGCGATCGATCGCAATGCTAATATTGCCAGTTTCTCTAATCCGGCGGGGGTAGTGTTGGGGGAATTTCCCTTTGTTGTCGCCCCTGGGGTGAGTGTGCTTTCCACTTTACCCAATAATCGGTATGGCAGTTTTAGCGGTACTTCCATGGCTACGCCCCATGTGGCAGGAGTGATCGCCCTGATGCTGCAGGCTAACCCTAACCTTACCCCCCGCCAGGTGGAAGAAATTTTAATTGCTACTTCCCGTCCCCTCCCCCTGACTGCTTGATAATGGTTAGGATAGATACAGTAGAAATAATACTTAGTCTATACTTTGGCAGTAGTAGTTAGTGGAAAACCTATGTCTACCCAAACGATCGAGCGCACTAGTACAGTCCGCAAGTTAGCGCCGCGCTACCGTGTTCTGCTCCACAACGACGACTTCAATACGATGGAGTATGTCGTGATGACCTTGATGCAGGTAGTCAACGGTTTAACCCAGCCCCAAGCTGTGGATATAATGATGGAAGCTCACACTAATGGGGTCGCTCTAGTAATTACCTGCGTCAAAGAGCACGCGGAGTACTACTGCGAAGGCTTAAAAAGTAAGGGACTGACAAGCACCATTGAACCCGAAGACTAATCCGCTGCAAAAAATTAGAGCACTCCGTGCCCCTGGCAGATTGGGGCTTTTTTTGTCTTGCCTCCTCCTGTTTTGGCTGCCCATTGCCATCCCCGTTTACTTGACTGTCGGGGAGCAAAGTGGGACATATTTGATGATTTGGCTCTACTGCCTGTTCGTCTGGTTTATTGGCTTCTGGGGCAAACGCATTGAGGAACAATCCCACCCTTACCGATACTATGGACTTCGGTTCGATCGGGGGGCGCTAGGGGAGTTTTTCCTTGGCTTGGGGGTTGGGGCAGGTAGCTACTTGTTACTACTGCAAATTCAAGTGTGGCTAGAGTGGGCAGAGTGGCAGTACCTCAATGAGGCACCTAAATATATTCTCCCTGGGTTATTACTGGGTCTGGGGGTGGGCTTTGCGGAAGAACTCCTATTTCGGGGTTGGTTGTTGACGGAACTGGAACGGGACTATAGCCCTAATCGCTCTCTTTGGATCAGTACTACTATTTTTACTGTCTGCCATTTTTTGAGTTGGGATGCCATCTTTTACCGCTGGACTCAGTTTTGGGGTCTCCTGCTCCTAGGGCGCAATTTGGTATTGGCGCGGCGCTTGACTGAAGGAAGATTGGCGTTACCGATCGGTTTCCATGGGGGCTTGGTGTGGGTGCATGCTGTTGTCGATATGGGGCGCTTATTTTTGGGGCTGGAAGTAGTACCGTCGGTTATTACAGGGATCAGGGGAAATCCCTTGGCAGGACTGCTGGGTTTGTTATTTTTACTGGGCTTGGGCAAAATTGCTGATGTCATCCTCTACCGCCAGCGGAAACCACCTAAGCTCCCCTCCTAGTTTACGTTTAAGCAATACTAGTAAATAATGGAGTAACCGACCATCGTGACAGCCTATGCCCGAGCAAGAACAATCTAGTGTATCTGCCTACACTACCACGATCGATATTATGGACGAGCCGCTGGAGAGCTTCCACCGCTGGACAGGCTTTAACACCTACAAAGACCCCAATTGCAATACTAGGTTCCAAATGCGCGACTTTCCCATCGATTTAGGGATGGCGGTACTGGGTTACGCGATCCTCTGTGACTGGTCGGTAAAATCCCGTAAGATAGAGTTTAAGGGCAAGACTAATATTTTATACGAAGTACGCGGTTTTGGCGAACCACGCCCCGTCCCCCTCCACCGCCAAAATTGTAGTGAAGAGGTGGCAAAATTTTTACAGGAACGATTGATTCGTAGTCTGGATTTTTTGCGCGTTTGTTTTAAGCACTCCGATATTCCCCATGTCCATGTCATCTGTATGCGCAATTTTTATATCATGAGTGCCGTTTGGCGACCTTACCAAAACAAGCTGTGGATGGTGCCCGTCGATCAAATTGAGTCCTTCCGCCAAAAGATAGATAATCCCCGCTAACTGCGTAAAATTACTGAGAATTTTTCCTCCAGCATATCCCTCACTCTCTGATGCACAGGGTTAACATCATCGTCGGTCAGGGTGCGATCGGCTAAACGATAGACTAAACGAAAGGCTAAACTGCGATGTCCTGCCGGTACGCCTTCGCCTCTGTATTCATCAAAGAGAGTTACTGACTCCAAAATATCCCCCGCCGCCTGCACAATCGCCCGTTGAATTTCTGCCACTGTAATATCGATCCTGGCAAAAAAAGCAATATCTCTATCACTGGCAGGAAAGAGAGAAAAAGGCTGGAAGACGGGTACAGAACGATCGAGAATGACATCATACAAAACTTCTAAATCCAATTCAAAAACATAGATGGCAGGGGGTAATTCTCTTTCAGCACGGTATTGGGGATGGAGTTGCCCCAGGGTACCCAAACGATTGCCATTTAGCCACAGGGACGCTGTCCTGCCGGGATGTAAGCGTTGGTCTTTGCAATCCGGTTGATATTCCACGGTCAAATTAAACCGATCGAAGATAGCTTCTAGTAAACCCTTCGCCATAAACCAGTCCATAGGAGGTTGCGCCCGCCACGATCGGTCTAGCCTTGTCCCTACAAGCCCTGCCACATGGTCAGCTTCGATCACTTCCCCGTCTTGCAGACGAAAGACCCGCCCTATCTCAAAAGCAGGAATAATGCCATTCCCTTGACTTAAATTAAAACAACAGGCATCAATTAAACCGCTGATTAGATCAGACCGCAAGGCACTGTATTCCTGGGCAATGGGATTGGTTAACAGTACCTGATCAGACTGACAATCATTAGGTAAGCGCAAGGAGTTGTGCATCACTTCTGTCAAGCCTAGACCCAACAGGCAGGAACGCAACTGCCGTAAAAACTCCTGCTCTGGGGGCAAATATCCCCCCACCGTCAAAGCGGGTAGACTCTCACTAAAGCGGTCGTAGCCGTAGATGCGGGCAATTTCTTCAATTAAATCTATAGGACGCTCAATATCAGCGTAACGGTAGGGGGGCACTGTCACCTGCCACCTATCTGCTTCCTGCTTGGTCAAAGTAAAACCAAGACGACCAAGGGTATCCTCTACAATCTCGCCTGTTATCTCTATCCCCTCTTCCAAGTAGCCTAAAATACTCCGTACTTGGTCCAGACTTAACTCGATCCTGCGGGTCAAAGGTTGGCGATAATCTACCACCGCCTGCTGGCTAACCGTACCTCCTGCTAGCTCCTCAATCAGTTGTAGAGCATGGCGAGCGGCAATTTCTAAGGTAGCTTGGTTGACACCCCGTTCATACCTTGCTGATGCCTCTGTGCGCAAACCCTGACTGCGGGCTGACCTGCGAATCACTGCTTGATCAAAGAGCGCCGCCTCTAACAAAATATTGGTGGTGCTGTCACTGACTTCACTGCTCTCCCCCCCCATCACCCCTGCTAGGGCAACCGCACGATCGTTACTGGTAATAACTAAATTGACAGTTTCCAGGGCACGTTCCTGTCCGTCCAGGGTTTTCAGAGTCTCTCCCCGCCGAGCGTGCCGCACACCAATCTTTAGCTCAGGGTCCAGTTTGTCCCGATCGAAACTGTGCAGAGGCTGCCCCCACAGGAGCAAAATGTAATTAGTAATATCTACTATGTTGTTGATGGGACGCATACCGCAGGCCTTTAGTTTCTGTTGCAGCCAAGGGGGGCTGGGAGCCACTTTTACCCCCTCTACTACTGTGCCAATGTAGGCGGGACAGGCTTTGGGGTCAGCCACCGTCAACCAGTCGGCTAGGGGAATAGAGATCGTTTTTACCTCTGGCAACTTCAATTTTCCCCCGGTGAGGGCAGCTACTTCCCTGGCAATCCCCACGACACTGAGGGCATCCGCTCGATTTGCAGTGGAAGTGACATCTAAAATCACATCGTCTAAACCCAGATAGGGGCGTACATCTGCCCCCAAGGGTAATTCCAGGGGAAATTCATGGATACCGGCAGACTCTTTCTCTAACCCCAGTTCCGCTAAGGAGCAGATCATCCCCTCCGAGCGTTCCCCCCGCAATTTTGCCGCCTTAATCCGCAACCCCTCCCCCGCCTTGGGTAAAAATGTTCCCACCGTCGCCACTGGCACATACAAGCCTGCCCGCGCATTCGCTGCCCCACAGACAATCTGCAAAGGTTGCCCTTGCCCCACATCCACTTGGCAGACCTGCAATTTATCCGCGTTGGGATGGCGCACTGCCTGTAAAATCTTGCCCACCACAACACCCTCAGCCCAACTCCAGCGGTCTTCAATGTCTTCTACTTCAAACCCTGCCATAGTCAACTTTTCCGCCAGGGCATAGGCATCGAGGTCGAAATCTACCAACTCACGCAGCCAACGGAGGGAAATGCGCATAGGGGAACCACATCTAAGGCAGGTCTATATTAGCAAAATCCCAAGAGTCTATAGCCTGTCCTTGCAGTCTACTATTAGTAAAATAAATCACATTTCTGCTCAAGTCCGCCCCTAGACAGGATGACACAGTGCTAAGATGCCAGTAGTTTATACCTAGTACAACCCCAAGGAGATAAGCCATGACTACCACTCTTGCTGCCCCTCGATTGTCCCTGCAGACCCTGACGATCGCAGAAGAGACGGTAACTATACGGTCGTTAGATTGGGACAGAGACAGATTTGATATTGAATTTGGCTTGCAAAACGGCACTACCTACAATTCCTACTTAATTTGGGGGGACAAGATTGCTCTGGTGGATACCTCCCACGCTAAGTTTCGTTCTCTTTACCTGGAAGAGTTACAAAGACAAGTTGACCTCTCCCGCCTAGATTATTTGATTATCAGTCATACAGAGCCAGACCACAGTGGCTTAGTCAAGGATGTCTTGCAGCTAGCGCCCCAGGTGACTGTAGTGGGGACAAAGGTAGCATTGCAATTCCTGCAGGATTTAGTGCACATAGACTTTAAGCAACAGGCAGTCAAAAATGGCGATCAGCTGGACTTAGGCAAGGGACATCTATTGCAGTTTGTCAATGCTCCCAACCTCCATTGGCCCGATACAATGATGACCTATGACCACAAGACGGGAGTCCTTTTTACCTGCGATATTTTTGGCATGCATTACTGCGATAGTTCGGTATTTGACGAAAACCTACCGGCTATTCTGCCTGACTACCGTTTTTACTACGAATGTCTGATGGCTCCCAATGCCCGATCGGTACTTTCTGCCATGAAACGGATGGATGAGTTGCCCCCTGTGCAGATTGTAGCCAATGGGCATGGACCGCTGCTGAAGTACAACCTCAAGGAACTGACGGAGAATTACCGCACCTGGAGCCAAGCCCAGACTAAACATGATACTAACGTGGTAATTTTCTATGTGTCCGACTATGGTTACAGCGATCGCTTATCCCAGGCGATTGCGCGGGGGGTAGGGAAAACAGGGGTAGCCCTGGAAATGCGGGACTTGCGCACTACTGACCTGCAGGAAATTCGGGAACTGGTGGAACATGCCAGCGGGGTTGTGTTCACCACGCCGCCCCAGTCTCTGCCCTCTGTACAGACAGCTGTAGCAACCATCCTCGGTTCTCTGCAGCCCAAGCAAGCGGTGGGTATTTATGAGTCCTTTGGCGGGGATGAGGAAGCGATCGATTTAGTCGCCAATCGGTGCAAAGACCTGGGGATTGTACTGGGCTTCCCCCTCCTGCGCATCAAAGCTACTCCCAGCCAGACTACCTACCAAATGTGTGAAGAGGCAGGCACTGACCTAGGACAACTCCTAACCCGCAAACAGAACATTCAACAAATTAAAGCCCTCGACAGCGATTTAGACAGGGCAATGGGTCGGATTGCCGGCGGACTCTACATTGTTACTGCCAAGAAGGGGGAAATGACCAGTGCTATGGTGGCTTCCTGGGTTTCCCAAGCCAGTTTCAAACCCCTGGGGATTACCGTTGCCGTGGCTAAGGACCGCGCCATTGAAGCCCTGATGCAGGTGGGAGATCACTTTGTCCTCAACATTTTAGAAGAAGGCAACTATAGCCATCTCCTCCGCCACTTCCTCAAACGATTTGCCCCCGGTGCCGATCGGTTTGCAGGAGTTAAAACTCAACCCTCGGCTAAGGGTATCCCCATCCTCACGGAAGCCCTCGCCTATGTAGAATGTCAAGTAGTCAGCCGTATGGATGCCCATGACCACTGGGTTGTCTATGCTGTAGCGGAAGATGGTAAAGTATCCAAGCCAGACGCTCTCACCGCTGCCCACCACCGTAAAGTCGGCAATCACTACTAGATGTCCCCCATTATTCTTTGGTTGCGCAACGACCTACGTCTACACGACCATCAACCACTTGTTGCCGCCCTGCCAGCCCAGGTAATTCCTGTCTATTGCTTTGACCCACGGCAATTTGGGACTACTGACCTGTTGCAGTTCCCCAAGACGGGAGCCTGGCGGGCGCAGTTTCTCCTAGAGAGTGTTGTAGACTTGCGCAAGCAGTTGCGGGAGCGGGGTAGTGATTTATTGGTCTATCGGGGCAAGCCAGAGGAGATTTTACCTGAATTGGTCCAAAAGTGCCAAGCAACGGCAGTCTACTACCATCAGGAAGTCGCCTCCGAAGAAACCAGGGTAGAGAGAAAATTAGCAGACAGGTTAGCTCCCCTGGGGGTAAAGCTAGTGGGCTTTTGGGGACATACCCTCTATCCCCTCCAGGATTTGCCCTTTGCTATTGCCGATTTACCTGAAGTTTTTACCAATTTCCGCCAAATTGTGGAAAAATCCCTCACGCCGCCCCCGCCCCTCCCCACCCCCAGCCATATCCCCACTCCTGACCTCCCCCCCAGTGAACCTTTGCCTACCCTAGAGGAACTGGGATTACCTGTGCCTGTGGTGGACGATCGGGCTGTTCTACAATTTCGGGGAGGTGAAACCCAAGGTTTAGCCAGATTGCGGGATTACATTTGGCAGCAGGACTGTCTTAGGACATACAAAGAAACCCGCAATGGTATGCTGGGGGCAAACTACTCCTCCAAATTCTCCCCCTGGCTAGCCCTGGGCTGTCTCAGTCCCCGCTACGTCTATGCCCAAGTAAAACAATACGAAACCGATCGCATTAAAAACGACTCCACCTACTGGTTGGTGTTTGAACTGCTGTGGCGGGACTATTTTCGGTTTATTGTCCTGAAACACGGCGATCGGGTATTCCACCGCGAGGGATTGCGGGGAATTGACCTGCCTTGGCGTACCGATCGGGACTTATTCGAGCAATGGCGGCTAGGCAAAACGGGCTTTCCCCTAGTAGATGCTAATATGCAGGAACTGCTACTAACAGGGTTTATGTCCAATCGGGGCAGGCAGAACGTTGCTAGTTTTTTGACCAAGAATTTGGGGATTGATTGGCGCTGGGGAGCCGAGTGGTTTGAGTCCCAATTGATCGATTACGACGTATGCAGCAACTGGGGCAACTGGAACTACACTGCAGGGGTAGGCAATGACGCCCGAGGATTCCGCTACTTTAACATCCGCAAACAAGCCCAGGACTACGACCCCCAGGGGGAATACGTCAAACATTGGCTGCCCGTTTTGCGTTCCCTCCCCCCCCACCTTGTGCATACCCCCTGGCAGTTGAACCCTACCGAACAAAAACTCTACCACTTCACCCCCGGTAGGGATTACCCTAAACCCATCGTCGACCTCGATCGCTCCGTGGGGGAGCAGGAGAAAATCTATAATCAGGCGTTGAAAGCCAAAGGGAAGCAAGATAAGATCAAAAAGCGTAGGCGATCGTGACCCTGCCCTAAACCTATGTCCGACCCAGTTAATGGGGTGATTCTTATTGTTGATGACAACCCCAAGAACCTAGAGGTACTCTCGGAATGCCTGGACGAAGCTGGGTTTGATGTCAGAGTAGCCTTGGACGGGGAAAATGCCCTACGCAAAGCTAGCCTGGAATTGCCCGATTTAATCATATTGGATGTGATGATGCCAGGGCTAGATGGGTTTAGCACCTGTGAGCGCCTAAAAGCTTCTCCCCAGACAAAAGACATTCCCGTTATTTTCATGACTGCTCTAGCAGAGACAGAAGACAAAGTTAAAGGATTCAATGCTGGGGCAGTGGATTACATAACCAAACCCTTTCGCCTAGAGGAAGTGATTGCCAGGGTCAAGCTCCATTTATCCTTGCGGTCGATGACCAAACAACTACAGGCAGAAAACCAGGCACGTCGTCAAGCAGAAGAACGACTACGCCATCTAGTAGAACAACAAGAGCGACAGCTAGCAGAAGCAGAACACCACTTGATGGAACTAGAAATTCAGCTGTTTGAGCAGCATAATTTCCAGGAAACCAGTTGGTTCAAAGTCTTTGAAAAGATAGCCCAAAAGTTAAGAGCAGAAGTCCAAGAACGCAAGATCGCCCAAGAAGAACTGTTAAAGCTGAAAGATGCCCTAGAGTTGGAAGTAGCCCAAAGAACAGCCGAGCTACAACAGCGCAATGAAGAGCTAAAACAGAATCAGGCGATCTTACAAAAACAAATGATCAAACTGAGTGCTGCTGTTGCCAGTAAACAAAAAGCTATGCTAGAACTGGAAGCAGCTAACCAAGCCCTCAAACTTGCTAAGGAACAACTACGCTATGATGCCTACCACGACAGTCTGACCAAACTTCCCAATCGGTTGCAGTTCATGGATGCCCTCACCGAAGCAATTATCAAAACGCAAAAAGTAGATGACTACAAGTATGCTGTTTTATTTGCGGACCTCGATCGGTTCAAAGTCATCAACGATAGTCTTGGTCATTTAGTAGGGGATGAACTACTCAGAGAAGCCGCCCAAAGACTGAAAGCAGTAGTAGAGCCACAGGGGGGGGTTGTGGGTCGATTTGGGGGTGATGAATTCATTATCTTACTGCGGGATTTAGAGACCTTTAACCAAGCGGAGACCCTAGCGGAGCAGTTACAAGCAGAATTTAGAAAGCCCTTTCGTTTGCGAGCCTACGAAGTTTGCACAGGGTTAAGCATTGGCATTACTTTTAGCACCAACAATTACCAGGAGCCGGCAGATGTGCTGCGAGATGCCGATATTGCTATGTATCAAGCCAAAGCTAATGGCAGAGGGCGTTATGAAGTCTTTGATCCCTCTATGCAAGCCCTAGCAATGTCACGTTTGCAGTTAGAGCAGGACCTACAAAAAGCTATCGAACGCAAGGAGTTACGCCTATTTTTCCAACCGATCGTCTCCCTCTCTACTGGAGAGATTACAGGGTTTGAGTCCCTCGTGCGCTGGCAGCACAGTAATGGGCAGTGGATTTCACCAGCTAAATTTATCCCCGTTGCGGAAGAGACAGGTTCGATCAAACAGATTGGACAATGGGTCATGGAAAATGCCTTTGCCCAGACTAGAATTTGGTACGATAGGTTTCCAGAACGGAATTTAGTTGTAAACATCAATATCTCCCCTCTACAATTGAATCAAGCAGGTTTATGCGAATCGATCAGTGAGTTACACAAGTATTACAATCTGCCCAGGCGAGCGATCAAATTGGAAATCACGGAGAGTTCGCTATTGGGTGTGCTGGATACAGAGGTGAATGCTTTGATCAACTTGAGACAGGCGGGGACAAAACTCTGTATTGATGACTTCGGCACAGGCTACTCCTCTTTGAGTCGTCTGCATGAGTTACCGACAGATACTCTGAAAATCGATCGCTCTTTTCTCAATCGCATGATTTCTGATAATGGCGGGTTAGCCCTGGTAAGAACCATTATTACGTTAGCGAGGGGATTAAACATGGATGTAGTAGCAGAAGGGATAGAAACGGCAGAGCAGCTAGCCATATTGCAGTCTTTGAGCTGTGACTATGGGCAGGGTTATCTGTTCCATAAACCAAGTCCTGCCGAAGTAGTAACAGAACTGTTACAGCACTGGCAAACCGATCGGGTAATTAGGGGAAAGATATGAACGAAGAGAGAACAGTGATTTTAATTGTCGATGACAATCCCACCAACCTCAATGTTTTATCAGATGTATTAGACGAAGCGGGGTTTGAGGTAAGAGTAGCACAAAATGGTCAAATTGCCTTAGAAAGAGCCACCTATGATCCGCCAGACCTAATCCTTCTTGATGTGATGATGCCTGGTTGGAATGGGTTTGAGACCTGCGAACGCTTAAAAGCTAACCCTAAGACAGCAGAAATACCTATTATTTTCATGACAGCACTGTCAGAGACAGTGGATAAGGTGCGGGGTTTGTCTTTGGGAGCAGTAGACTACATCACTAAGCCCTTCCAGCAGGATGAAGTTATTGCCAGAGTGCGGACTCATTTACAAATTAGCCGTCTAAACAAAAGTTTAGCGCAACAAAACCTGCAACTAAAGGCAGAAGTGACAGCGCGTATGAAGGCAGAAGCAGAGCTAAAAGAACTAGCGGACAACCTAGAGAAACTGGTAGAAAAGCGCACGAAGGAGTTGAAAGACGCACTCCACAATTTGGAACAAACCCAATTGCAACTGATTCAGCAAGAGAAGATGGCAACCCTGGGTCAACTAGTGGCGGGAGTAGCCCATGAAATCAACAACCCTGTCAACTTTATTGCCACCAATTTGGAGCCAGCCAAGGAGTATGTGGCGGAGTTAACCCGTTTAATTCGTCTGTTTATGACCTACTATCCTGACCCTGTAATGGAAGTGGCAGAGGTCTTAGAATTTCTCGATTTAGAATTTATCATCACCGATCTACACAAAATCATGGATTCCTTTCAAGTGGGAGCGAATATGCTCACCAATATTTCTCGCTCCCTGCGCACCTTTTCCCGATCGGATAGCACTACAGCCATCCCTGCCAACATCCATGATGGAATTGATAGTACCCTGCTGGTATTAGGGCATCGTTTCAAAGCCAAAAACCAAAGACCAGAGATTCAGGTTGTAAAAGAGTACGGAGATTTACCGCCAGTAAAATGCTACTTGGGGCAATTGAATCAGGTGTTTATTAATATATTGGCAAATGCTGTTGATGCTTTTGATGAGTATTTTCAGACTGGTCGCGACCGTACACCGCAAATCCACATCCGCACCAAAGTGGAGAGTGACAAAGTAGTTATTCAGATTCAAGACAATGGACCTGGTATACCTGAGGGAATCAAACAGAGAATTTTTGAGCCTACTTTTACCACTAAGCCTGTGGGGAAGGGGACGGGGTTAGGTCTGTCGATTAGTCGCAAAATTGTGGAAGAGCAACATCAGGGTCAAATTACCTGCACTTCTGTAGAGGGAGAAGGCACAGAGTTTACTATTGCTATTCCCCTATCCATCCCATGATGTAGTATAGAAATCTATACAGATTCAGATCAGCCAGCCAGGGTTATGTTTACAGTCATTGCCATACTTGTCCTCGCCGTTTTAGTGTTTGTCCATGAACTAGGTCACTTCCTGGCAGCCCGCTGGCAGGGGATCAGGGTGCATAGTTTTTCCCTGGGCTTTGGTCCTGTTTTATGGCAATGGCAAGGCAAAGAGGTGACCTACTGTGTGCGGGCGATTCCCTTGGGGGGCTTTGTCAGTTTCCCCGATGACAGCGAGGAGGAGACCCAGGATTTACTAGCTCATCGTCCCCTGGGGCAAAGGGCGATCGTGATGTTGGCGGGAGTGACGGCTAACTTTATCTTTGCCTATTTGCTGCTAGTAATTGTGGCGTGGCAGACAGGTACCCAGGTCCTCGACCAACCAGGCTTACGGGTGCTCAACTATAGCTATGCCAATTCCCCAGCGGCGGTAGCAGGGATCAAGCCAGGGGATATTATCCTAGCAGTGGACGATCGTGACCTGGGCAATGGGGAAAACATTATTGCTGAATTTCAAAAGGAGGTGGCGCGCCACAAAGACCAATCGATGCTTCTTACCATATCTCGTCAGGGGGAAAGGCTCTTTTTGTCTGTTTCGCCCCAGGGCAGCCCTCCCCGTATTGGCATTCTCCTGGACTATGCGGGCAGGACAATTCGCCAACCCTTTACCAATCCTCTAGCTGTTATGCAGGCAGCAGCAGTTAGTTTTGCTAATCTCTGTCAGATCACCCTCCAGGGCTTACAGGGTTTGCTGACTAACTTTAGTGAGACTGCCAAACAGTTGGCAGGTCCAGTAGCGATCGTGGCGACGGGCTCCCGCATTGCCCAATCCAGCTGGACGGAGTTATTAAACTTTGCGGCTATTATCAGCATCAACTTGGCAATAATCAACCTTTTGCCTTTACCCGCTTTGGATGGGGGGCAGTTGTTATTTCTCCTCCTGGAAGCCCTGCGGGGTGGCAATCCTCTGCCCAAAGAAATCCAGGAAAATGTTATGCAGGGAGGGTTAGTAGTGCTCCTCAGTCTGGGGATGTTTATGATTTTTCGCGATTCCTATAACCTGCTGCAGGACTATCTGGAACAGATTTTCTAGGGGCTAATGATAATTTCAAGGCGCTCTTCTTCTGGCTCTGAACTGGCAACAGCACTGGCAAACCAATAATACCGATCGTTATTTGTTTTACTCCGCAGATAACTTTCTACTGCTAGGGCGCGGCGGTAGGACAGATTAAGGCTTTCCTGGGGTGTATCCACCGATCGGGAGTAGCTCACCACACGCACATGGCTGCGGGGATTAGGAGGAAAGCTTTGGGCAATTTGGTCGAGGAGGGGAAGGGCTTCCTGCCTGAGGGTAGCTTCGACAGGGAAAAAGAGGCGGTTACTGGCTAAGACAAAGCGCTTACCGGACGGAGGGGTGTGATTGCCCCATAGGAGGGGAAACCACTGGGGTTGCCATTGTGCTAGCCCGATCCCTAGCCCTGTAGAAAAGGCGAACGCCAAGACTAGACCCAGGGGCGAGTGGGGAGTCCTTCTCGTGCTACCCTTAGGTTTGGACATCTTCGGCTGGTGACGATGAAAAATTGGCTTTCCTACTTGCTCCTGTTGTTTATTCCCCTGTCGATCGGGGCGTTTTTTTTCCATGGGGGGGCAGCGTTAGTGTTTTGTACTTCCTGTTTAGCTATCATACCCCTTGCCTCCTGGTTAAGTACAGCCACAGAGGAAATTGCTGTAGTTTTGGGTCCCTCCTGGGGGGGACTACTCAATGCTACTTTTGGTAATGCTACAGAACTGATTATCAGCATCGTTGCTCTCAAGTCGGGGTTTGTCAACATTGTCAAGGCAAGTTTAACTGGTTCTATTATTGGCAACCTACTGTTGGTGATGGGTCTGTCGATGTTACTGGGAGGCTTGCGCTACAAAGAACAGAACTTTCAACCGACCATGGCACGGGTAAATGCTTCGGTGATGAACTTAGCCGTCGTAGCCATTTTGTTGCCCACGGGCTTCAATTTCTTTACTGCTGGTGTCACCGAGTCCAAACTACAGGGACTATCGGTAGCAGTATCGATCGTGCTTATTCTGGTTTACCTGTCTACCCTGTTATTTTCTATGAAAACTCACGCCTACTTGTACGATGTGGGTATGGTGGAATTAGAGGAAACAGAACATGACCCCAGTAAAGTCAACCTCTGGCTGTGGATTGGCGTACTGCTGGCAGCAACGGTATTGATTGCCATCGAGTCCGAGTTATTAGTAGATACCCTGGAGGAAGCGACTGAGAGTTTAGGGCTAACTGCTTTATTTACAGGGGTGATCTTACTACCTGTTGTGGGTAATGCGGCAGAACACGCCACTGCGGTGACTGTAGCCATGAAGAACAAGATGGAACTGTCCATGTCCGTAGCTGTAGGCTCTAGTATGCAAATTGCTCTATTTGTTGCTCCCCTACTGGTTCTGCTCGGCTGGGTACTTGGTCAACCCATGGACTTAAATTTTAATCCCTTTGAACTCCTAGCAGTGGGGATAGCCGTGCTGATTGCCAATTCCATTACCGCCGATGGTAGTTCTAACTGGTTAGAAGGGGCACTGCTCCTAGCTACTTACCTAGTTTTGGGCATTACTTTCTATTTCCACCCTGCCTAGAGATATTTTCGACTGTGCTCTAAACTGAAAGAATACTAGTGGTTGGATACGGCTATAGTCCTGCCCAACCAGAGACCTTTTGCGGGAACATCAACAGAAACAGGTCAACTAAAATGCTTTGGGGCGGTTATCTTTCTCTGTTACTCGCTGTGCACCCCTCCTGCCTACCCTTCCTGCGCCAGACAGAAGAAACCTTGTTCCAGGCACAGACAGCTCTGCAGACCCTGCGGGCGGATTTAGCCAAATTACAACAGCGGACAAAAACAATGACTATGCTGCACCAAGAGGGAGCCATCTCCCGCCGTCAATGGGATAACTTTCAAGCAAAAGTGAAAGAGACACAACAGGAAATCGCCAATCTGGAAAAAATTGCCCAGGCAGCCAAAAACCAACTGAAAACGCTCCAGACCATGCCCCAATGCTCAGCAAGCTAGAATATGTACTCCCCTGCCCAGAAGAGCATATTAGCAAGTGGTTGTCTCGATTTATGAGAGTATACCTCTATGGAGAAGCTGCAATCTTGCGGCTAGGGTATGTCAGTCGTGAGTACAGTTGCAATTTACTTTTACCTACCAGGGATTAAAGGCTAGTTTGGTTGCTCGCTCCCGTTGGGCAACCACAGCCCTAGTCAAACCAATTTCTTACTGACCTGAATTTGCCCGCCATTGACAGTCAAGATTTGGGCAGAGTTGAGCCACCGATCGGCAAAGTTGTGTAGGTGCGTGGTAGTGATAATTGTCTGGGCAGCGGGTTGTACGGCAGCCAGTAGAGCTTGTTGGCGACTGAGGTCAAGTTCTGCTAGGACATCATCGAGTAACAACAGAGGCGGTTCACCGATCACAGTCTGCAATAGTTCTAATTCCGCCAGTTTGAGTGCCAGAACGAGAGTGCGCTGTTGTCCTTGGGAGGCGTATTCTTTAGCAGGCTGGTCATTGATTTGTAGTTGCACATCGTCACGATGGGGACCAACCAAAGTGGTGCCTTGCTGTTGTTCGGCAACTGCCCGTAACTGCAAATGGTCATAAAAGGCTGCTTGAATGGCGTTGATGTCGTTACTGCAGGGAAAGCGAGGTAAATAGCTTAAGCTCAGAGTTTCAGTGGCACTGATGGTGCGATGCCACGCCTGGGCAAGGGGAGATAGACGATCGATTAACTTCCGCCGCCGCCACATCACTTTGCTGCCGATCGTGACCAGTTGTTGGTCCCACAACTCCATTTGAGCAGGGTCATAGCGCATCTTTCCCTGTTTTATATTTTTGAGGAGGGCATTGCGTTGCTGCAAAATTCGTTGGTAGGCCTGCTGTAACCGACTGTAGAGGGGTTCCAATTGCAATAACACCCTATCTAACCAGTCCCGCCGATACTCTGGGCTACCCCGCACTAACTCCAAATCGAGGGCAGAAAAGAGGACAGCATTGAGGTTGCCTAGAAATTCATCTCTGCTTTTGACTGCCACCCCATTGACTACCATCGTGCGCCGCTGTTGGGGAAATAAACGGAGGCATAAATCTACTGTACTGTAACGCCGCACACATTTCCCGTGAATCACCCCTTGGCTCTGACCCCACTGCACTAAATCCTTGTCTCTGTGCACCCGAAATGATTGCAACACTGCCAACAGTTGAATAGCTTCCAATAGATTTGACTTACCCTGGGCATTAGCTCCCACTACGATCGTTTTTGGTTGGTCAAATACTACGAGTTGGTCTGTGTAGTTGCGAAAGCTCTGCAGTTGTAATTGCTGGAGGAACATCACCCAGGGAAGAGAATCAATAGACCCAAGCCCAAACAGGCGATGGCACAGAGATCATAGGCTTCTGGCAGTTCATCAAGGTCATTGCCCGCTGGTGTACGGTCTACATCCACCCAGAACGCTCCTAAAGCAGGCAGCAATAATATGTGGTAGTGTACTAAACTCACTGCCAGTAACACCACGCGGCTAATCCGACTGACTAAAGTTGCCTTGGCACTGCCCACTAAACTATGGAGCAGGTGTCCCCCCTCCAACTGCCCGATCGGTAGCAGACCCAACCCAGTAATCAACAGACCATGCCAACCCGCCTCAGCCCAAGGAGGTAGTCCCCCCAGTTTCGCCCCCAACATACCCCCTAACCAATTGGGAAAACTGACTGCCTCGGCTCTCGGTTCTGCCCCCAGGTAACCTGGCACCAACAACAACAAAGATAAAACTAGCCCTACCACGGCTGGTGTGAGACCGAACCAAAATAGAAAACGGCGATCGGGAGCAGGAATAGTTGTATGCCGTCCCATCCCTAGGATCGGAAAAGCAACATTGCCAGGAATAGTCAACAATGGTGATAGCTGTAACCGTCCCCCTACTCTTGCCCGCGCCCACTCCCTGCCCACTAAAATAGCAAGAATACACAGCACATATAACCAATTCTTCTGCATCATCAAAACAGCCCCCACTGCTGCTAGAAAACGTGATAGCCACAATAACATCGAGTTCTGTCTAGGGACAGGCAAGAGATGACAACTAGGTGATTGAAACACACCCTGAGCAACTGCTACATAGTATTGTTGGGGCAATAAATGATCAAACCGTGTCTGCAATTGCTGTTGGATGAGGGAATAATTATCACTGCGAAATCTGCCCACACAGATTAAACGATCGGAAGTGATGTGAATAGATTCTAAGTTAAACAAACTATCAGCAAAACAGCGGTAAATGGTAGCCTGCTCAGGGGGGCTGACGACTAACTGGGGTCGGGAACCAAGGAGCCACAATTGCACAATTGTTAAGTAACCTAAAACTATTCCCCCCTGAGTTGTAGTTGGTATAGGTAACAGGAGAGCAGCGATGGAAAAAAAAATGGGAATACCCACCAGCCAAACAACTCCCTTTGCCTGCGACTGCCCCCAGTAGGCATACAGGGCACTGCCGATCGCAATG
The DNA here is from genome assembly GCA_025055675.1 of Pseudanabaenaceae cyanobacterium SKYG29. Taxonomy (NCBI): domain Bacteria; kingdom Bacillati; phylum Cyanobacteriota; class Cyanophyceae; order Pseudanabaenales; family Pseudanabaenaceae; species Pseudanabaenaceae cyanobacterium SKYG29. Next base: position 96,016 of record JANWWT010000007.1, on the reverse strand, counting down.
CCCCAACACAGACAGAGCCAGTATGGGTTAACAAATTCCAGATTACTGCTAAAGTTTGCACTCATTCCCATACAATAATTCGGAGTTGGCGAGCAGAAGACCTATGACCATCCTAGAGCAATTCCTACAACGACAACAGAGCAGTGAACTGTTTCTATGGGCACATCTATCCCTCCTAGCAGTACTGCCCCTGGCTCTGATATTGACAATGGCAGGTTTAGCGGTGGGAGACCCCCTGCTGCCCAGCTGGCTGGAGATGCCTATTTTGGCTATCCCCATCATTGCTTATACCGTGTGGCAACAGTGGCAGCGCCCCTTCTACCCTTTTAGCTTGGGGCTGATGTATCAATCCCCAGAGTACCTTAATCTCCGCCAGCGGCAAATTTTAGCTATTGTCAAACGGCCTGCCACGGGTTGGATTGCTCTATTTGTGGGAATTCTGCTCTATTCCATCTTCCGTCAGCTCTACATTGCTGCTCCTCTGGCTGCTGCTATTGCTCCTTTTCCCAGTGGATGGCGATTTTTCGGAATTCTCTGGGCGTTAACCTTCTTTCTCGTAGCTAATGTCTGTGCCCAGTTAGGGGTTGTGGCATTACGAATCCTGGTTCTCCCTGCCAGCGAACTAGAAGAGGAATATAACCCCCAAAAAGTTAAGGAAGACTTTACTCTTCTGGGTGCACCCCGTCAACATCTATGGAGCTTTACCTCAGATACGACAGCCCAGCAAGCTGCTACTACCCAATCAGAGGCAGTAATAGATGATTCTGAACCAAGGACAGCGACGGCAGCTGAAGAGGAACACAGGGAAGCGCCAGCAGTAACTGGGCAAAGCCAACCAGAGACTACCCCAGAAAAAACAACGGAGTCTGCCCCAATGACAGTAACAGTAATGACTGAGCGCAGCCAGCCAGAGACTATCTCAGAAGAAGCAACAGTGACTAGAGAGGAACAAAGAGAAGCACCAGCAGTGACCGAGGAAAGCCAGCCAGAGACCACCCCAGATGAACCGACGACAACAGCAGGACAGCAGAAGTCTACAGAACCGATCGCTGTAGTGTCAGCACCATCTCCAGCACAGCAAAAGCTATCGCCCTCTTCTATCGAATCCTCTTCCCCTGATATACCTGAGCTGGTATTTACAACAGAAACTGAGACTATACAGCCTCAAGGAGAAAACTTGACTGATAGTGATAGTTAAGTAGTCTTATCTGAATCTAGCGGTGGCGGCTGCGGCGGGATTTACGCGGTGAGGATGACCCACTTTCCTCCGTGTAGAGGTTGAGTTCCACAGTTTGACCACTATTTTTAGCAGCCAGTCCCAGAATTGTCTTAATTAAGTTAAGAGTCCTGCCCCCTTTACCAATCACCCGCTCCCGATCGTTGTCAGCTACAGCAACCCGCACTAGGACATAACGTCCTCCCCCCGTTGTTTCGCAATCGATTGCCAATTCTTCTCGGTCCTCTACTAGGGAGGCAAAGACAAAGTGACTGAGTCTGTAGAAATCAACCACGGGCGATCGGTTCTAGGATGTTAGCCTTTTCCAGAAGACGACGGACGGGATCGGTGGGTTGTGCCCCTTGGGATAGGCGACGCTTAATCCCCTCCACATCCAGGCGGGTCTCCTTAGTGCGGGGGTCATAGAAGCCCAGTTCCTCCAAAGGAATGGCTTGGCGACGGGTGGTACTGTGAATAGCAATGATGCGAAAGGTAGGTTTTCCCTTCTTGCCAAAGCGTTTGAGCCGCAGTTTGACCATTTATCTCCACTACTTTATAGACAGACAAATATCATAGCAAATGTTGCTTAAAATTTTGGGTCTAAACCTACAGCCCCTGCCAGTACGGTGTTTACCCCCAATCCTTGGGTGACTGGGGGGCAAGGGTAACTTAAGCGCGGGCAACAAATCCCAAGGTGAGGCTGTCTTGCGCCAAGAAGTGAGCGTTGTGGTAAGCTCTCTCCTCTGTCTTCATGAGGATTTGTTCATACATGTAACGGGTAGCTCTATCTCCTAAGCTCTCTGCCTGCGCTGCTAACCGCCGCAGGAGATTAACCAAAGCCTGTTCGGCTTCCAGGTCATGGCTGAGCATCTCGCGACAGGTAAAAGCTCCATCAGGTTCAGGGGTAAAACAGCACAACTCTGCTAAACGGGCAAAACTAGCTACAGGTACACCACCCAAACCGTTCAACCGCTCCCCGATCGTGTGGATGTGGTCGCGCACCTCATCGGCACTTTCTTGGAACCACTGGTGCAGCATATAAAATTCACTGCCTTCCACCACAAAATGATGCTTTTGATACTGAATTTGCAAAGCTTGGAAACTGGCTAGAGCAATGTTCATCCCTTCACAAATGGGGACAGTGACATCGGTTTCTAAACCAATGACATTAGCCTTTACCGTCCCCCACGCCTGCACCGGTGTAGTCGCAATTGCCATGATTGTTCCCCCTCTATAAAACATGCTGAGTGTTTACTAGCCTGATTATAGATGAAACCTCAGACTATTGTCAATAAGATTCTTTATTGAGAAAGTATTGCTAGATAAGGGTTGAGGGGTGTATTTTTTGCTACTAATTTCTAATTTATTGCCACGGCAGTAGTAACTTACTAGCAATTAAGACTATGCCAAAAGTGAGACGGTACCAGATGAACACCCAACTACTTTTAGTCTGAAAAAACCGCAATAGCCAGGCGATCGCTAAATAGGAGAATACAAAAGAGGAAATCATACCTACACCTAAAAGAAGAAGGGTATCCCTGTGACCAAAGGCTTGCCGGGATTGAAATAAAGTAGCAATAGTCAAAGTGGGAATGCCCAAGAGGAAGGAAAACCGAGCAGCGGTCTGGCGTTCTAGCCCCAGGAACAGGGCAGTAGTTAGAGTGGTACCCGATCGGGATGCCCCAGGGATAAGGGCAATGGTTTGTCCCAAGCCTACCCACAGCCCGTCCCAAATTTGTAAATCGGCAAAGCTGCGTTTCCTCGTACCTTTTAGTTCAGCTAGCCCCAGGAGAATCGCCATGACAATTGAAGTGACCCCAATCACGATCGGGCTTTCAGGAATTACATGGCGGAATATAAACCCCAACACTAAAACGGGCACTGTCCCCACCACAATCCCTGCAGTGATGCGCCATTCCTCCCCTTGCCAGTCCTTAGTTTTGCAGGCTTGAACAGTGCCTGCCACCAGCAACCGGATGTCATTATAAAAATAGAGAATTACCGCTACCACACTGCCAAATTGCATGGCATCGACATAATACTTTTCCCCTACTTCCTGCCAGCCCCAGATTTGCGTTACGACCAAGAGATGGGCCGTACTGCTGATGGGTAAAAACTCAGTGATACCTTGCACTAAGCCTAAGAAAATTGCCTGTAGATATGCCATGGTCCTGGTGAAACTGCGATAATCAAGGATAGATGGTTAAGGAGAATACAGTATGGACATTGATTTAAGACCGTTAATTGTGTTAGCACCGGTAGTGTTAGTAGTGCTGTGGGCTGCTTACAACATTATTGGGGCGGCGCTGCGGGGTGAAGCCAAACTCTTTGGTGCCCGGGGTAACAATCCTTTTGCGCCGGAAAACACCAAGAAGTAAATAAATGTACTAGGGGATGCGAAACTGCTCCCCTACTGGTGCTAAACTGTGGGGCAATTGTACAGAAGTTCACTATGGCAGTTGGAGAGTATAAACCAGGGTTAGAGGGTGTTCCCGCTACGCAGTCAAATATTAGCTACATTGACGGTCAGCGGGGCATACTGGAATATCGGGGCATCCGCATTGAGGAACTCTGCGAACATAGCAACTTTTTGGAAACTGCCTACCTCCTCATTTTTGGAGAACTGCCCACTGCCGAACAGTACGAAACTTTTGTACGGGATGTCACCTACCGTCGGCGTATCAAGTATCGCATTCGGGACATGATTAAGTGTTTTCCTGAAAGCGGTCACCCCATGGATGCTTTGCAGGCCTGTATTGCTGCCCTGGGGATGTTCTACCCCCTGCCTGACCTCCATGACCCCGCCCTTATTTACCATGCTAGTGCCCGTCTGATTGCCAAAATGCCGACAATGGTGGCAACTTTCCACCTCATGCGCCAGGGTAACGACCCCGTACGCCCCAGGGATGACCTCGATTACCCTTCTAATTTTTTGTATATGCTCAATGAGAAGGAGCCTGACCCCCTGGCAGCACGGGTCTTTGATGTCTGTCTGATGCTCCATGCGGAACATACGGTGAACGCCTCTACCTTCTGTGCCCTAGTGACGGCTTCTACCCTCACCGACCCCTATACGGTGCTGACTTCAGCGATCGGTACTTTGAGCGGTCCATTGCACGGGGGTGCTAATGAACAGGTGATGAAAATGTTGGCAGAGATTGGCACCGTGGAAAATGTCCGCCCCTACTTGGAACGCAAGATCAAAAACAAGGAGAAAATCATGGGCTTCGGGCACCGTGTTTATAAGGTGAAAGACCCGCGGGCGACAATCTTGCAGGAGTTAGCTATCAAGTTATTTGACAAGTTTGGTCACGATCGCTATTTTGACGTTGCCATTGAGTTAGAACACCAGGCAAAGGAGTATTTGGGGGATAAGGGAGTCTTCCCCAACGTGGATTTCTATTCGGGTTTAATCTATCGCAAACTGGGCATTCCCACGGATTTATTCACCCCTATCTTTGCGATCGCGCGTACGGCTGGTTGGTTAGCCCACTGGAAGGAGCAACTGGCGGATAATCGTCTGTTCCGTCCCACCCAGGTCTATACGGGGCTGCACGATGTGCCCTATACACCGATCGAGAAACGTGTTTCCACGCTTCAACCGACTGTACCAGATGGTAGTTTGGTCAGTCCCCATCCAGCTGGCTAGATTTTTCTCAGTCACTAATGTTAGTTGTTCAAGATTTGGTTTATCACCCTGCCGCTACCAGCCAACCGATTTTGCAGGGAGTGACCTTGAGTCTGGCTAGCAGGCAACTGGGCGTTCTTGTTGGTCCTAGTGGCTCAGGGAAGAGTACTTTGTTGGAAATTTTGGCAGGGTTTGCCCAGTGGCAGTCGGGGTCAATCTATTGGCACAGTGAAGAGTTACTGCCAGAACAACTAGGGCAGATTTGCGGGCTGGTATTTCAGTTTCCTGAACGGCACTTTTGCGGTAGTACAGTCCTAGAGGAGCTGCGGTTGGGTCATCCCCGCCTCAGCAATGAGGAAATCCAGGGAGCGTTGTGGGCGGTGGGTTTGGGGGATGTCAATTTGGATACTGCGCCGCAGTCTCTCAGTGGTGGACAACAACGTCGTCTGGCTCTGGCTGTGCAATTGATTCGTCACCCCAGCGTTTTACTCCTGGATGAACCAACAGCGGGTTTGGATTGGTCGATGCGGCGGCAAATTGTGCAGCTCCTCACCCAACTAAAACAGGAGTGGATGTTGTTGGTAGTCACCCATGAACCAGAGGAATTGCTGCCCCTTGCCGATCGGGCTTGGCAAATTAGAGGGGGAGTGGTTACCCCCATCAAGTAATTAGTTGCGGCGGATTTCTTTTGCCATGTTGCGGAAGAAGTCCAGACTGTTGGAGTCTTTGGCGCTGCGTCGATCGGTGGGCTGGGGTGTGAATTGGGTTTGGTTAGTGGTACTACTGGAGCTGTCCATACCAGGTTTTTCCTCGATCACCTTCTTTTCCAGGGAAGAGACTTGCACCACTACTTCCCCGCCGCCACCGCTCTTAGTTTTGGCAAAGGTACGCCGCACGGTAGAGGGTTTGCGCATATAGTTTATGTCCCCTAGGGTCTTTGCTGTGTCAGGGTCAAGGAAGTAACTATCCCCACCTTGGTCGTTGTTGCGGTTGAATAACCAGCCGAAGAAGCCTGCCATAGAGTAGTTCCCTTAAGAAATGTAAAGAGCGTGCTCCTTCTAGTTTACGCAATTTAGCCCCACTTTTACAGAACTCCTGCACTGGGCATGACTGTCAACTCAGGGATCAACAGCCGTTCACTCAACAGGAGTAACTGTACTAAACTCTGGGCTACATCCAGGGGGGAGAGCATCTGGGCACGATCGAACTGACTAGATACTGCGGGGTCGAGACCATCCCACAGTTCCGTATCCACTGCCCCTGGACAGAGAGCCATTACCCGAATGCCGTGACTTTGTTCCTCCTGGGCTAGTGCCTGGGTCAATCCGAGCAGGGCAAATTTACTGGCGCAGTAGCACCCCCACTTGGGAAATGCTTGCTTGCCGGCAATGGAGACTATGTTGACGATCGTGCCGCTATGTCTCAGTCGCATGGTGGGCAGCACTGCCTGGATACATTGAAAAACGCTAGTGACATTGAGGTCGAATACCCGCTGCCATTCCTCTAGGGGCGTGTGGATGATTTCCCCCACATAGGCTGTCCCCGCATTGTTGACTAGGATGTCAATGCCACCGCAGTCTGCCACAATCCTTTGTACGGTTGGTTTGACCTGGGGAATATCTAACAAATCCAACTGGTAGGTACGGCAGGGTAAATTCTCGACCGATCGGCTCAGTACTGCCACCTCGACCCCCAACTCCTTTAGGGCAAGGGCGATGGCTTTGCCAATTCCCCGACTACCGCCTGTGACCAGTGCTTTTTTGCCTGCCCAACTCATCCGTATCATCCTCCCCTTGTCCGTAGTAGATTGAGCATACCAGAGAGGGCGTATAATGTAGTAGTAACAAGGATTTGGCGACGATCGTGACCAACTTGACCCCACCTCAAGAAGACCGCATTATCCCTACAGACTTACGGGGAGAAATGTCCCGTTCCTATCTTGAGTACGCTATGAGTGTAATAGTGGGGCGTGCTCTCCCAGATGCCAGAGATGGTCTGAAACCTGTCCACCGCCGCATTCTCTATGCTATGCACGAATTGGGGTTGGCTCCCGATCGTCCCTTCCGCAAGTGTGCCAGGGTAGTAGGGGATGTTATCGGTAAATATCACCCCCACGGCGATACCTCCGTCTACGAAGCGTTGGTAAGGATGGCCCAGGATTTCTCCATGCGCGAGCGCCTAGTGGACGGGCATGGCAATTTTGGCAGTGTGGATGATGACCCCCCAGCGGCGATGCGATACACCGAATGTCGGCTGACGGCGATTGCCCAGGAGGGTTTACTACAGGACATCGAGGCAGAAACGGTTGATTTTGTCCCTAACTACGACGGCTCGCAGCAGGAACCTTTGGTTCTACCCTCCCGTATCCCCCAGTTGCTCTTGAATGGTTCGGCGGGGATTGCGGTGGGTATGGCGACAAATATCCCTCCCCATAATCTGGGGGAGCTAGTGGATGGTTTGATTGCTTTGGTGCACAATCCTGACCTGTCAGCGGTGGATTTAATGGGCTATATCCCGGGTCCGGATTTTCCTACGGGGGCAACGATCGTGGGCAAGGAATCCCTACAGGAAATTTACACCACTGGCAGGGGTTCGATTACAATGCGGGCGGTTACCCACATAGAAACAATCCGCTCGGCGGGTAGGCAGGAGCGAGAAGCGATCGTGGTTACGGAATTGCCCTATCAAACCAATAAGGCGCTGTTGATCGAAAAAATTGCGGAACTGGTCAACGACAAACGTATTGAAGGTATCGCTGATATTAGGGATGAATCTGATCGGGAGGGGATGCGCCTGGTGATTGAACTGAAGCGAGATGCCCAGGCTAAGGTAGTGCTAAACAATCTGTTTAAGATGACGGCACTGCAGAGTAACTTCAGTTGTCATATGTTAGCGTTGGTGGACTCCCGCCCGCTGTTGTTGAATCTCAAGCAGGCGTTACAGGTTTTTTTGGATTTTCGCTATGAGGTCATCACCCGCCGGACACGGTACTTTTTACGCCAGGCGGAGGAACGGGACCATGTGCTCCAGGGTTTGCTGATCGCCTTGGCTAACCTTGATGCAGTAATTGAATTGATTCGTTCTGCCTCTGACACCAGTACTGCTAAGACAGCCCTCATCGATCGTTATCATCTCACTCCTGTCCAAGCCGATGCCATCTTGCAGATGCAATTGCGGCGGTTAACGGCATTAGAAGCGGACAAAATTCAGCAGGAACATGAAGAACTGTTAGCCCGCATTGCTGACCTCAAAGATATTCTCGCCCAGCGCCAGCGCATTTTGGACATCACGGTTGCCGAATTGCGGGAGATAAAAGCTAGGTTTGCTACTCCCCGCCGGACGAAAATTACTGCCAACGAAGAGGAAATTGCGGTAGTTGATCTAGTCGCTAACAACGAAACCCTGATCCTGCTTACTTCCCAGGGCTACATTAAACGCTTGCCCGTCAACACCTTCACTGCCCAAAATCGCGCCACTAGGGGCAAAGCCAGTAGTACGATGAAGGAGAATGATACGATCGAGCATTTCCTTGCCTGTCGGACGCATGATTATCTGTTGTTTTTTACCGATCGGGGGAAGGTTTACAGTCTGCGTGCCTACGAAATACCGGAGGGCAGTCGCACTGCTAGGGGGACGGCGGTGGTACAGATGTTACAGATTGCAGCGGATGAAAAGGTGACATCCCTAGTAGCTGTGCGGGATTTTTCTGAAGAAGAATACTTGGTAATGTTGACAGCAGGGGGCTACATCAAGAAGACTCGTCTTTCTGCCTTTAGTAACATTCGTGCCAATGGTTTGATTGCCATTTCCCTCAACCCCGATGACCAATTGCGGTGGGTGCGCAGGGCAACCAGTAGTAACACAATTTTAATTGGTTCGCGCCAGGGGATGTCTATTCGTTTTCGCGCTGACGATGAACAACTGCGTCCGATGGGCAGAGATACTAAAGGGGTGAAAGCTATGACCCTCAAGGGGGATGACCAGATTGTCAGTATGACGATTTTACCAGCGGGTTTAGCGGAGATAGAAGGGGAAGATAACGAAGAGGACAGCTTAGAGGCAGAAGAAAATGGGGGGGGGAATGATTGTCCTGAAACAAGCAGCGACAAGCAAACAGGACCTTGGGTGTTAGTTGTCACCCAGGGTGGCTATGGCAAGCGGGTACCAGTGGATCAATTTCGCATTCAAAAGCGGGCGGGTAAAGGCTTGCGGATTACCAAGTTCAAATCTGAACAGGATGGTGTGGCAGCTTTGCGCCTGGTAGATGTCAATGATGAAATTATGATCATTACCAGTCGGGGGGTAGTGATGCGGCAAGCAATCGATGATATAAGTTGTCAATCCCGTACAGCGAGGGGAGTAAAACTGCAGCGCCTTGATCCCGACGATGTGATCGTGGCAACGACGTTGGTGCCCCCTGCTCTGCAAGAGGGAGAGGAGTAACTCCTGGTATAATTGAGATTTGGAGAAGTGGCAGAGTGGTTGAATGCGGCAGACTCGAAATCTGTTATGGTGTCACAGCCATCGGGGGTTCGAATCCCCCCTTCTCCGTTCCTGGCGCAGGGGTAGGGTAAGACTAATCCAGGCTCCTTGGGTATCGGGGTGATTATTAGCTTTGATGCTGCCTTGGTGCAGTAGGACGCTCTGTTTGACGATAGCTAAACCTAGTCCACTGCCCCCTAAACCTACGTCAGGACGAGAACGAGAGGGGTCTGCACGATAAAACCGATCGAAAATATGGGGTAGGTCTTCCGCACTAAAACCCGAACCATAGTCAATAATATCGATCGTGACTATTTCTGTCCCTGGGGTTACCTCTAGGCGGACGGGCTGATTAGGAGGACTAAATTTAATGGCATTGTCCAGCAGGTTCAAAAATAAACGGTGCAGGCGGGCTTCATCCCCTTCTAATTCCAGTTGAGCAGGTCCGACGTAGTGCAGGCTGATTTGCTTGCGCTGTGCCAGGGGTTCCAGGGTTTGCCAAACTTGGTGGAGGAGATAGGGGAGGTCAAGGCGGCTGAGGTTGAGGGTGGGCACTTTGCCCATGTCCTGTTGTCCTAAGTCTAGGAGGTCTGCCACGATGTCACTAAGGCGAATCAGTTCCTTGAGGAGCCGATCGAGCCAGGGGCGCAGGTCTGGGGGGCTACGGTCTTGCAAGGTCTCCACCACTAGTCGCATAGAAGTTAGGGGCGTCTTCAGCTCGTGGGCAACATCAGCAGTCCAGCGGTCCCTTTGTTGAGCAAGCTGTACAGCTTCGCAGCGGTCTTCCAGAAACACCCCTACGTGTCCTTGGGGGAGGGGAATACTGTAGGCGCGCAAATGCAGACTGGGGAGGGATTCCAGGGGGTTAGGGGAGACAAGATGGTGCACCCAGGATTTTTCCAGGGCGACTTGCTGGAGGCGGGTTTCTTGAATTAGCTGGTCTAGTTCGTAGGAGCGTACAATCTGCAGTAACAGACGGCGGGGAGTAAGTTTAATGCCTAGGAGTTTCTCCGCCAAGGAATTAGCCCAGCACAGGCGATTTTCCTGGTCTACCTCCAGGTAGGCAATGGGAGCGGACTGCCAGAGATACTGCCAATGCTCTCGCCCGGGGGGGCGCTTGACTCTGTACCAAGTTGCCATCAAGGCAATGCCTACCAAGCATCCCCACAGAAATCCCATTAATCACCCTAAGCGATAGCCAAAGCCCCGCACTGTCAACAGATATTTGGGGTCACTGGGGTCAGATTCTAGTTTTTCCCTGAGCCAGCGGATATGTACATCTACAGTTTTACTATCCCCCACAAAGTCAGTGCCCCAAATTTTTTCCAAGAGCTGTTCCCGCGACCACACGCGGCGGGGATGTCCCATAAACAGTTCTAGAATACGGAATTCCTTGGGCGAGAGACTGATTTCTTCCCCCCGTACTGTAACACGACATTCCTGGGGATACATAGTAATATCACCGAATTTGAGGACGTTCCCCTGTACCTGATTGTCAAAACGGCGGCGGCGCATCAAGGCACGGCACCTAGCAATCAGTTCCCCCATACCAAAGGGTTTGGTGAGATAGTCATCTGCCCCTACTTCCAAGCCTACAATCCGATCGGATTCACTGCCTTTGGCACTTAGCATCAAAACGGGCACACTATTCCCCTCATGGCGCAGCATGCGACAGAGGTCCAAACCGTTGATGTAGGGTAACATGATGTCCAGGATTATCAGATCAAGGGGATTCGATCGGTGAGCCATACTGAGGGCGGCATAGCCATCTTCAGCGAGGAGGACTGCGTATCCTTCTTCCTGTAAGGCTAAGGCAATAGTTTCCCGAATGGTATCTTCATCTTCCACGATCAGAATACTACCCAGGGTATACTCCGGTTGTGGGGGTCTGAGAGCCTCAGTAGAAAGCATAACCAAATCGCTCATCCTAGCAAATTCAGTACGATCGTACCATCAATCAGATCACCCTCTGCTTTTCTTAAGGTCGGGATTATGTTGGCACGCCCCATTTACCTGGACAACCACAGCACTACGCCCCTTGACTCCAGGGTATTGGCAGCAATGCTCCCTTACTTTGGTGAGTGTTTTGGCAATCCCAGCAGTAAAACCCATCTCTACGGGTGGGAGGCAGCGGCAGCGGTTGAGCAGGCACGGGCGGACATCGCCAGCCTTTTGGGGGCAGCACCAGAGGAGATCATTTTTACCAGTGGGGCAACGGAGTCCAATAATTTAGCTATCAAAGGTGTGGCGGAAGCCTATTACGATCGGGGCAAACACTTTATCACAGTGCAGACGGAACATCGGGCAGTGCTCGATCCCCTGCGCTACCTGGAAAGTTTAGGGTTTACAGTCACCTATTTGCCGGTAGATGGGGAGGGCTTAATTGACCCAGAGGATGTTGCCAAAGCTATCAGAGGGGATACGGTTTTAGTTTCGGTGATGGCGGCAAACAATGAAATTGGTGTACTCCAGGATTTAGGGGCGATCGGTCGTATCTGCAAAGCACGGGGTGTTCTCTTCCATACAGATGCAGCCCAGGCAGTGGGCAAAGTTCCCCTGGACGTGGAGGCGCTGGGAATTGATTTGTTGTCTTTCACTGCCCATAAGTGTCACGGACCCAAGGGCATCGGCGGTTTATATGTGCGGCAAAATCCCAAAGTACAAATTGCTCCCCAATTACACGGGGGCGGACAGGAAGGGGGACTGCGATCGGGTACTCTCTACCCCCCCCAGATTGTGGGTATGGCAAAGGCTCTGACCTTGGCAGTAGAGCAGCAAACCCAGGAACAGCAGTATATCCGCCAACTGCGGGAGCGTCTGTGGTCACAACTGCAAGCTTTGCCTGATATTTACCTTAATGGGCACTGGGAAAACCGTTTGGCGGGTAATCTCAACGTCTCCTTCGGTGGTATCAGAGGCGATACTCTCCTCGCTGCCCTAAGACAGTCAGTCGCTCTATCTTCTGGCTCTGCCTGTAGTTCTAGTTCCCCTCAACCTTCCCATGTCCTAACAGCGATCGGGCGTTCCCCCCAGTTGGCAGCAGCTTCCCTACGCTTTGGGATCAGTCGGTTCAATACGGCGGTGGAAATCGATCGGGTTGCCCAATTGGTCATTGAGCAGGTACAGGCACTCAGGACTTCTTTTTGATAGGTACTAGATGATGTTGCAGGGCGTAGCGAACCAGTTCCGTACGGCTGCCAGTCCCCGTTTTGGCAAACAAACGGCTGACATACTTTTCCACATTGCGCACTGTTGTGCCCAAACGTTTGGCAATCTCTTTGTTCATCAGCCCATCTACCACCAATTCTAAGATGTCCTCTTCCCGCGGCGTGAAGTTAATTTCTACATCTGGTTCTTGCTTTTCCTCTTCCGTTTGCTGATGTTTGAGCAAAGCACGGATTTCTGCTAATTGTCCTGCCAAATTTTGAATTTCGGGTGTGCTGGACTGCATCTGTTTGCGTTTGAGTATGTTTTGGACAATTGCTACTAATTCCTCTGGATCGAAGGGTTTAGCGATATAAGCATCGACTCCGCTTTGATAACCTTTGATGCGGTCACTAGTCATCCCCCGCGCCGTTAAGAAGATGACAGGGAGATTGAGAAACCGTTCATCCGATCGGATTTTCTGCAAAAACTCATAGCCATTTACTTGGGGCATCATAATATCGGAAATAACCAGGTCAGGGCGATCGGTTTCGATACTCTGCCAGGCTTCCTTGCCATTAGCCGCTACCTTCACGGTAAAGCCACTATCTTCCAAGTAGGCACTCACCGCCTCCCGCAGTCCGGGTTCGTCATCTACCAATAGTAAATGTCCTGCCATAGCTCTGTCCTTGGTTACTTCCCATTGTAGAGACGTAATGCTAAAAATTTTTGTTGCGGTCACAGATTAGGCGGGGCAGCCGCTGTTTGAAACTGCAGAGAATCTCCCAGGGAATGGTGTGCAGTTTACTTGCCCAGTCCATTGCATTTGCCATCACCGTTAGAGTGTCGCCTACCTGGACTTGGGGCAAGTCAGTTAAGTCTACCATACATTGGTCCATAGTGATCATACCAATTTGAGCCACTGATTTGTCCTGGTATTGAAACTGCACGCGATTGGATAACCCCCTGCTCAGTCCGTCTGCATAGCCGATGGTCACTACCCCCAAGCGCGTTTCCCTCGTCGTGTAAAAGTGATGACCATAGCTTACTCCCGTACCAGGGGGCAGGGTTTTGATGTGACTGATTCTCGCTTTGACCGTCATAGCTGGTTGCAATTCCACCAAGTGCTGAAAATGGGGCGCAGGTACATAGCCATAGATGCCCAGACCTACCCTAACTAGGTTGTAGTGCAAAGCCCGATCGAGTAATAAGCCCGCCGTATTACACAAATGCCCATAGGGAATAGCAAAACAGGAAAGAAGCGCACGGAACCGATCGTGTTGTACTGCCACGAAACTGGTATCTGGTTCATCCGCCGTTGCCAGATGGGAATATAAGCCGACTACATCTAAGCAGGAAAACTTTTGCACCGCCTCAATAAATTCAGCTCCCCTGTGCCATAGCACACCCAGCCGGGACATACCCGTGTCGATCTTGACATGGACAGGCAGACATAGACCAAGGGTTTGGGCTACCCCCTGACAGAGCTGGGCTTCCGCTAAGTTACTAACCGTGGGTTGCAAACGGTATTCCAGCAGAGCGTAGGCTTCTTGCCTTGTCGTTGTCGCCCCCAGGACTAAAATTGGCACCGTGATACCCTGTTGCCGCAGTTCTATTCCTTCCTCGATCGTGGCTACCCCTAACCAACTCGCCCCCCCAGCAATAGCGGCTTTAGCCACTGCCACTGCCCCATGCCCATAGGCATCTGCTTTTACTACTGCCATAAACCCTGTCTCTGGGCGCAACAATTGCTTCAGTTTCTTGACATTACTGGTGACAGCATTCAGATCAATTTCCACCCAGGCACGATGGTTTGGCTGTAACATAGCTTTCCCTTATGACTGGGCTAGATTGTACCCCCTCGAGGAAGAAATGGTCTAAATTTTGTAGTAACTGGGGCGGTTACCGCGAGTAGGGTCTTTGCGCCATCCGTAAAGCGTTCCACCTTCCGACAGACGTTTGCGAAAAACACCCTGAGAGATCAAACAACCCTGGGCTACTGCATCATTGTAAGCCTCCTCTAGGGAGTAAAAGGGAGTATCTTCTGCAGGGAGTTTGACTTCCTCTGAGGCGGCAGGCCGATCGGGCATCGCTGAACCTGTTTGTTTTCTCTCCCCAATGGTCAGTAAGATTTGATAGCAATCGATCGCCTGTTTGATCACTCGCACCAGGTCTTTTGTCTGTTGTAAAGAGCTATTGCCCTGGGCAGCCTGTCTTTGTAGCCAGTTAATGATTGCTACTTGGTTGTTGATGATGTCATTGTTTTGGCTTGATAGCATAGTTGGTTATACCATCTGATAGCTATATTGTAGCGGATTATCTGTCTCAGCTAGTTAAAAGACTAGCAGGTGTTTTGGTGTATGCTCATTGGTTAGTGCTAGTAGACTATGAATTGACGATGATATTACCGAATTTTGCCACTGTGACTGTCCAGGAGCTAGCCCAGAGGTTGCAACAGGATACCTCCCAGCTACAACTAGTGGATGTGCGAGAACCAGAAGAGTTAGAACTGGCAAGAATTCCCGGCTTTCTCAATTTGCCCCTCAGTCAGTTTCCCCAGTGGTATGGCACAATTTGCCAGACTCTTAACCCTGATAAGGAAACCCTGGTACTTTGTCATCACGGTATCCGATCGGCGCAGGTATGTGCAGTGCTTGTTAACTTAGGGTTTAGGCAAGTCAAAAACATTGCTGGCGGCATTGATGCCTATGCGCGAGAAATTGACCCGACAGTGGGTCTCTATTGAGCCATAATATGGAAGTTGATGATAGCGACAGATAATAAAAACATGGTAGCAAGCACTTTTAATACTTCCCGTTCTCAAGCAGTATTCAAGCGGGCAAAGGAACTCATGCCGGGGGGAGTCAGTTCCCCAGTGCGGGCGTTCAAATCCGTCGGGGGTGAACCTGTAGTGTTCGATCGGGTAGAAGGAGCCTACGCCTACGACATTGATGGCAACCGCTACATCGACTATATAGGCACCTGGGGGCCAGCGATCGTGGGGCATGCCCACCCGGAGGTGATCGAGGCAATTCAAAAAGCTGCCACCAAGGGCACAAGTTTTGGCGCTCCTTCGGTATTGGAAAATCAGTTGGCAGAGATGGTGATCGAGGCAGTCCCTTCCATTGAGATGGTGCGCTTTGTCAACTCTGGTACGGAAGCCTGTATGTCTGTATTGCGCTTGATGCGGGCGTTTACGGGACGGGACAAGGTGATCAAATTTGAGGGTTGCTACCATGGGCACGGTGATATGTTCCTGGTGCAGGCGGGGTCGGGTGTGGCTACCCTGGGCTTACCTGATTCCCCCGGTGTGCCCAAGTCTGTGACTGCCAATACTTTGACGGCTCCCTACAACGACCTAGAGGCAGTGAAAGCCCTGTTTGAGGCTAATCCAGACACGATCGCGGGGGTAATTTTGGAGCCGGTGGTGGGCAATGCTGGTTTTATTATGCCCCAGCCGGGCTTTTTAGAGGGCTTGCGGGCGGTTACCCAGGAGTACGGGGCGTTATTGGTGTTTGATGAAGTGATGACAGGTTTTAGGATTGCCTATGGTGGTGCCCAGGCTAAGTTTGGCATTATGCCGGACCTAACCTGTCTAGGCAAAATCATTGGTGGTGGTCTGCCCGTGGGTGCCTATGGGGGCAGAAGGGAAATTATGGCGATGGTAGCTCCGGCAGGCAGTGTGTATCAGGCGGGGACTCTCTCTGGCAACCCTCTGGCAATGACAGCTGGCATCAAAACCTTGGAAATTTTGCAACGCCCCGGCACCTATGAATATCTGGAGAACATCACAGCTAAACTTAGTCAGGGAATGCTGCAAGTAGCGAAAGAGACGGGACACGCTGCCACTGGTGGTCATTTAAGCGCTATGTTTGGCTTGTTTTTTACCGATCGTCCTGTGCACAACTACAGTGATGCTAAGACCAGCAATCTAGCGAAATTTAGCAAATTCCACCGCGGGATGCTGGAGCGGGGGGTCTATTTGGCACCTTCCCAGTTTGAGGCTGGTTTTACCTCCCTTGCCCACACTGAAGCAGACGTAGAAGCTACTTTGGCAGCGATGCGGGAAGTCCTCAGCCAGATTGAACCCTAAAACCTAACTTTTGCCCTGACTGGTCTGGCATAATGGGACTAGGAGTCGGGGCAAGAGCTATGATCGGACGACTGCTGGATGGGCGCTATCGCATCAAGAAACTACTGGGTAAGGGCGGTTTTGGTCACACCTATCTAGCAGAAGATACTAAACGACCGGGTAACCCTCCTTGTGTAGTCAAACATCTCCGCCCTCGCAGTAACAATCCTGAATTTCTAGCAGTTGCCCGTCGACTCTTTGCCACAGAAGCAGAAACCTTAGAAAAACTGGGAGACCTTGACCAAGTCCCTCGCCTTTATGCCTATTTTGAAGAGGATGAGCAATTCTATCTGGTACAAGAATTCATTGACGGTCGCCCCTTAAGTGAGGAGTTAGAGCCAAACAAGCCCTGGGATGAACCCCAAGTGATAGACTTTTTGCAAAACATTCTGTCTATTTTGGTAGTCTTGCACAAGCGAGGGGTGATTCACCGCGACATCAAACCAGAAAATATCATGCGCCGCCACAGCGATCGGAAGTTGGTGCTAATTGACTTTGGCGCTGTCAAACAGGTCATGCAGGATACAGATGATAAAAGCAATGTCTCAGTAGCGATCGGGACTTCTGGTTACATCCCTGCTGAGCAAGCCCAGGGCAAACCTAAATTTGCCAGTGATATTTATGCTGTGGGGATGGTAGCAATTCAGGCTTTGACAGGTGTTCCCCCCAGTCATTTCGGAGAAGACAGCCAAGGGGAAGTGCAATGGCAGATGTGTGTGGATATGAATTTAATCAGCCCCAATCTAGTTGCCATCTTGGAAAAGATGGTGAAAAGAGATTACCGTCAGAGATTTGCTACAGCTGAAGAGGTGCTACAAGCTTTGGAAGTCAGTACTCTGGATATAGCTCCCCATCCCCCCACGGAAGTGTCAGAGAAGAGAAAGTTGTCTTTTCCGTCTGTCAAATCCTTGGGTATGGGTGCCCTTGCTGTTGCTATTCTTCTTAGTGTGGTGGGTGGTCTTTTTGTTGCGGTTAATGTCAGAGCCAATGCTTGCAGAGAGTTGCGCTCCTGTCGCAGTGTGACTAAGGGGTCGTTTCGCTTTAGCAGTGGTGCAAGTTGGCAACCCGTGCGGGAACGCCTAGAGAAAGAGTTAAAGACTACTCATCCAGAGTTGATTTTTGCTTTTGTCAAACCGATCGATGGTCAACCCAGCAGCGGCAAAGCGATCGAAATGCTATTAGATGGGGAGATTGATTTTGCTTTGATTTCTCGCCCTCTAGAGCAAGAGGTCTGGGACAAGGCTAAAGCGAGGGGTATTGAATTGCACCAGGAAAAGGTAGCGATTGGGGGATTGGCAGTAGCTGTCCATCCTTCTGTCAACATTCCTGGTTTGACCTTGGAACAGATACAGAATATCTACTTGGGCAAGATTAAAAATTGGCGGGAAGTGGGGGGCAATGATTTAGAAATTAAACCGATCGTGCGTCCCAGTGTGTTGGACGGAGGAGCAAAGTCAATTTTGGGTCATGGAATTAGAAGTCATTCGCTGCCTTTATCTGTCACTAGAGTGAAAACAGCAGAAGAGGGAATAGATATGCTAAAGCAGAGAGCAGGCTCTATTTTTTGGGCTTCTTTGGGGCTTATGAGTAAAGCCTGTGAGGTAAAAATTATTCCTATTGGTCTTAGTTCTGGTAAATTGGTATCCCCTGTTTTGAATAATGATGACTGTCCCCGCAAAGCTAATATCGCTGCTCTTATTAATGCCGACTATCCTGTCACTAGTTTCATGGTGGTTGCCTTCAAAAAAAATGACAAACGATCGTTAGAAGCTGGCACAGCCTATGCAAAACTCTTACGGACAAAGGAGGGGCAGCAAATTTTTACAGAGGAAGGGTATGTTAGCTTGAATTAGAGATGGTCATCGATCGGTTCCTGGACTTGTTTTTACAGCGGCGGTGTCCTATTTGTGGGCGTTCTACCCCTGATTATGTTTGTGTCTATTGCAGTCGTGCCCTGATGGCTTGCCAAGCAGAAAAATTTTGGGAAATGAATCTACCGCAACCTCTCTTTTGCTGGGGAATATACGATGATGCCTTAAAACGAGCAATCGCTACCTGCAAATACAATAACCAACCCCGTATTGCCACATTTCTGGGGCAGCAGATGGGTTTAAGATGGGGCAAGGAGAAAGAAACACAGAAACTGACCAAGATGGCGGTAGTACCCATACCCTTGCACCCAGAAAAGCTGAAGCAGCGCGGATTCAATCAGGCAGAGCTGTTGGTCCGGGGATTTTGTGATGTAACGGGTATGCCCTGTCGTCCTAGGTTACTACAACGGATTAAAAACACTAAGCCCCAAATGCAAACAAAGAGCGCAGAAGAGCGTAAAGAGAATCTAAAGGGAGCTTTCACTGCTTGCCCAAACAAGACAAAACAATCAATTCTCTTACTAGATGACATTTACACTAGTGGTGCTACCATTAGGGAAGCAACTGCAACTCTCACTCAAGCTGGTTATAGAATAGGTGCTGTTCTGGTTTTGGCAAGGACGGGGTTACACGATCGTTAGCCTATGGTCTCTAGTCTGCTAGTCAAACTCAGTCGGCAACTTTATACAGAGGAAGATAAACAACTGTCTTTTATTCAAGCTTTGACAGAACCCCAACCCCTCCACCCTTCTATTTTATGGTGTCATGACTATCAACCCAAACCTTTCCCCTGTCTTACTCCCTTTCCTTGGCAGCCATCTTTTACCGATCGGTTACCTGTTGACAGCAGACCCGGTAAGCATCAACTACATGACCAGGGATATTACTACTGTTTAGACCTGTCTTCCATCTTTGCAGCTAGCGTGTTGATGGCGATTCCTGAGAAAGTAGAAGTTGTCTTTGATCTCTGTGCTGCTCCTGGGGGAAAAGCAATTTTTGCCTGGCGCTTGTGGCAACCCCAGATGCTCTATGTCAATGAAGTAATTGCTAAACGATCGTGGGTCTTGGCAGCTAATCTCAAACGTTGTCGCATCAGCAACTACTATGTGTTACAATCGGACGTAGAGTTTGTGGCGAGCAAGTATGCTGAGCAGGGAGAAGTAGTGATTGTGGATGCTCCCTGTACTGGTCAGTCTCTGTTAGCCAAGCAGCAGAAAAACGAAGGTTGTTTTCATCCTACTATGATCACCCGCAATGCCCAGAGACAGCGCCGTATCCTGGCTAATGCTGCCAAAATTGTGCAAAAAGGGGGGTATCTAGCCTACATGACCTGTACCTATTCGCCAGAAGAGAACGAAGAGAATGTAGCTTGGTTTTTGCAACGATTCCCTCACTTCCAAGCCCAGGTGGTACACCATTTGGCAGAGTATCAGTCCCATTTGACACCGATTCCCTGTTATCGTCTCATGCCCCAGAGTTATATTGGTGCTGGTGCTTTTACTGTCCTACTCAAAAGATATGACTAATCCTGATCATCTTCTC
The DNA here is from genome assembly GCA_025055675.1 of Pseudanabaenaceae cyanobacterium SKYG29. NCBI lineage: Bacteria > Bacillati > Cyanobacteriota > Cyanophyceae > Pseudanabaenales > Pseudanabaenaceae > Pseudanabaenaceae cyanobacterium SKYG29. The sequence continues at coordinate 76,001 of JANWWT010000007.1, read as the reverse complement.
TCTAACTATGACTACGTCTTACCTGAGAGCGCGATCGCCCAAATGCCTGCTGTGCCTAGGGACCACTCCCGTCTCATGGTCATCACTCCCGATCGGCAAATCTCTCACCACTATTTCTTTGACCTACCCCAATTCCTACAACCTGGTGATCTGCTAGTATTCAATGACACCAAAGTAATTCCCGCCCGTCTGTATGGCTATAAGCAAACAGGAACAAAAGTAGAAGTTTTGCTGTTAGAGGAGATAGAGACCGATCGGTGGTTAGCTCTAGTTAAACCTGGTCGCCGTGTACCAGTAGGGACAATCATCTTTTTCAATGAGGAGTTTTGGGGAGAGGTGATTACCAGAGAAGAGAAAACAAGGGGGCGGATCATACAGTTTCATCATCCCCCCCACCAAACTGTGATAGAACTTTTATCTCAATTTGGCACAGTGCCTCTTCCCCCCTACATCACCGAGAGCAAGACCAGTCCTGACCAATATCAGACCGTCTATGCCAAAACACCAGGAGCTGTAGCTGCCCCCACCGCAGGGCTGCATTTTACCGATCGGTTGTTATCTGAATTACAAGAGAAAGGCATAGAACTAGCTTGGTTGACACTTCATGTGGGTGTGGGCACGTTTCGTCCTGTAGAAGTGACAGACATTACCCAACACAAAATGCACGAAGAATGGTTACAGGTGACAGAAGCAGTGGCAGACAAAATCCAAAGGACGAAGGCGGCAGGCAAGAGAGTGATTGGTGTAGGTACAACCGTAGCAAGAGCATTGGAAAGCACCAAGGGCAAACCCTTTGTCGGTAAGACTGATTTAATGATCTATCCGGGTTATCAGTGGCAAGTCCTAGATGGACTGATTACTAACTTTCACCTCCCCCGCTCAACTTTGTTGATGTTAGTGGCTTCTTTTTTGGGAGAAGGGGGAAGAGAATTTCTCCTCCATACCTATCAGATTGCCCTGGAGCAAGGTTATCGCTTTTACTCCTTTGGTGATGCCAATCTCATCCTGCGTAAGTCAGCTTAGACCACAAAGTTGACTAATCTACCAGGCACGGCAATCACTTTTTTCACTGCCTTACCCTCCAAGTAGCGCTGGGCTGCTTCCGAGTTGCGGGCATAGGCTTCCAACAACGCCTTATCCTGGGCATCTTTGGCAGGTACAAGAATACTCCCCTTCACTTTGCCATTGATTTGAATCACCAGCGTAATTTCTTCCACCTCTAAAGCAGAAGGATCAACTTCTGGTAAGCGCTCCAGATGAATAGACCGATCGTGTCCTAACCGATGCCAGAGTTCTTCGGCAATGTGGGGCGCAAAAGGAGCTAGCAACAGTAGTAGAGTTTCTATGCCTTCTTTATAGGTAAGAGAGCGTTTGTTTTCCGCATCCTGGAGAGCATTACTGAGAATCATCAACTCGGAAATAGCCGTGTTAAATTGATACCCCTCTTGGAAGTCCTCCTTGATCGCTTGGATTGCTTTGTGAATCGATCGGCGCAGTTTCTTATCGGTTCCATCCTCTACTTGGTGGGGGTCAAACTCTGTTACCAGTCGCCATACACGATTGAGAAAACGGAACTGACCTTCTACATCAGCATCATCCCACTCCAAATCTTTCTCGGGCGGCGCTTTGAACAGCGTAAACATTCTCACAGTATCTGCTCCATACTTGGCAATCACATCCCCCGGATTCACACCATTGTATTTGGACTTGGACATTTTCTCATATACAGTCACCAACTTTTCGCCCGTGTCAGGGTCAGTGGGATTATTCAAGTCAGCAATCAAATGCGGCGGGATAAACTTACCAGTTACAGGATTTTTGTAGGTCAAGCCCTGCACCATACCCTGGGTCAATAAACGATCGAAAGGTTCTTCGCAGGTAACTAGCCCCCTGTCATAGAGAGCCTTGGTGAAAAAGCGGGAGTAGAGCAGGTGCAAAATAGCGTGCTCAATGCCACCCACATATTGATCTACCGGTAGCCACTCTCTTATCTTTTCAATGTCGAAAGGTCTTTCTGTATTTTTGGGGTCACTATAACGAAAGAAATACCAAGAAGAATCAATAAATGTGTCCATTGTATCTGTTTCACGTCTGGCGGGTTTGCCACAGCGCGGACAATCTACCTTTACCCACTCTTCCAACTTAGCTAACGGAGAAGGTCCACGTCCTGTAAACTCCACATTCTCTGGCAACAAAACCGGCAACTGGTCTTCTGGTACAGGGACAACCCCGCAGTCCGGACAATGAATAACAGGAATCGGACAACCCCAATACCGTTGCCGTGAAATCAACCAATCCCGCAATCGATACTGTACACGTTGTTTTCCCCATCCTTCCTTCTCTGCCTTAGCCACAATCAAGTCTTTTGCTGCTAAAGAGGTCTGTCCTGTAAATTCCCCTGAATTAATTAGTACACCAGGTTCTGTATAAGCCCGATCGGTAATCTCTTCCCCCGTAGGCGGCACAATCACCTTCACCACAGGCAAAGTATACTGCTTAGCAAAAGCAAAATCCCGTTCATCATGGGCTGGCACTCCCATCACTGCCCCCGTACCATACTCATACAAAACATAGTCAGCAATCCAAATGGGAATCTCTTTGCCTGTGAAAGGATTAATAGCATAAGCACCGATAGGAATCCCTTGTTTAGGTCGGTCCGCTGCTGTCCGTTCCGTTTCTGACTCTTGCTGTACCCGTTTAATAAATTCTGTGACTGCTGGTAACCGATCGGGGGTCGTCAACTCCATGACGAGAGGATGTTCAGGCGCTAAAACAACATAACTCACACCAAACACAGTATCAGGGCGAGTAGTAAAGACCGTGATCTTAACTTCTTTCCCCACCACAGGAAAATGCAGCTCTGCTCCCACTGATTTACCAATCCAGTTAATTTGCATCGCCTTAACTTTTTCAGGCCAATGGGGGAGTCTGTCCAAATCCTGTAACAATCTCTCCGCGTAGTCCGTAATCTTCAAAAACCACTGGCGCAACTTACGTTTCTCTACCAATGCCCCCGATCGCCATGAGCGCCCCTCATTATCCACCTGTTCATTGGCTAGTACCGTCTGATCCACAGGGTCCCAATTTACCGTTGCTTCCTTCTGGTAAGCCAAACCCATGTCAAACAATTGCAGAAACAGCCACTGCGTCCAGCGGTAGTAGTCCGGCAGACAAGTTGTTACCTCCCGCTCCCAGTCATAGGAGAGACCCATCTGTTGCAACTGCTCCCGCATCTGGGCAATATTCTGTAACGTCCAAGTGCGGGGGTGAATCCCCCGATCGATGGCAGCATTTTCCGCGGGCAGACCAAAAGCATCCCAACCCATGGGGTGTAGCACCCGGTAGCCAGACATGCGATACCAGCGAGCAATTACGTCAGTGATGGTGTAGTTACGCACGTGCCCCATATGCAAGCTGCCGGAGGGATAGGGAAACATAGACAAGGCATAGAACTTAGGACGGCTATCCTCCTCCGGGGTAGCGTAAATACCGTTTGTTTGCCATTGAGCCTGCCATTTAGCTTCCAGGGAGAGGGGGTCGTACATAGAACTCATTTTTGCTACTGATAATACACTTGATTGTAGGGGGAGTTGTTCTGTTTTGCGCCTACTGATTTGCGGAATTTTTGCACTTGTTTAGCAAGGGGCATAGCAAGCATAACAGTTGATGCTAGACTAGAGTTTGTCATGGTTTGTGTTAACTATATGCGCAAAATCCTAGTGGTGGAAGATAGTCTGACAGAGCGGGAGCAGATCAGTCTCTATCTTACTAATGCTGGTTTTACAGTGCGGGCTGTTGGTTCCAGTGAAGAAGCGGAAGCAATTATAGCTACCGATCGTCCCGATGCTATTGTGCTGGATGTTATACTCCCTGGCAAGAGTGGGTTCGAATTTTGCCGTCGCATCAAGAATGACCCCGCTACCGCCAACATCCCCGTTGTTATTTGCTCTACCAAGAACACAGAAGTAGACAAAACCTGGGGACGCATGGGAGGAGCAAACTCCTATCTCACCAAGCCTGTTGAACCAGAATTGCTAATTACCACGGTCAAACAAGCCCTCAACATCTAAGGTCCCATGACCAGCAGCCCCCTCGACCCCATCCATGCAAGGCTCAACAACCACGAAGTCTTGATTAACCAACTTATCCAAACCCAAGCCACTATGAACACTAACATAACTCTACTCACAGAAATCCTGCAGAGGGTGGTCGACCAGCAAGAGCGCCATAACGCTGAGATGCAACGCCTCCACGAACGCCTCGATGCCCAGGAAGGACAGCTGAAAGTCCTGATCGACCAGTTTTTAAGTGGCTTTAATCTGCAGACCCTCCGTGAGATCGTGCAAAACTTCGACAGCAAATTCGAGGAAGTATTTCGGCGGCTGGAAGAGAACGATCGGAGGTTCAAGGCAGTATTTCAGCGCCTAGCGGAACATGACCTGAGATTTGATCAAATGCTCCAGGAGCTGCAAACAACCAGGGAAGAGATGCGCCAGGAGCGAGAAAGGAGCGATGCCCGCTTTAACGAAATGTTACAACGTCTGGATGAACAAGATGAGTACATCCGATCGATGCTAGAACTTCTACAGAGAGAAAGGGAGAACTAATTATGGAGTTAGCAACTTTAGATGTGTTTACCAGGGAAATCACGGCAGATTTATTCAACGATCGTGCCATTCCTGTCTTCACCGAGCAAACCCGTTTCTTACAGTTCCCCTTGGGGGGGTATGAATTTTTGTTTCCCCTAGCAAATCTGCAGGAAATCTTTAGCATCAATCTTGCCCAAGTTACCCTCATGCCTGGGCTAGAGAAATATGTACTAGGTATTTACAACTGGCGGGGGAATCTGGCTTGGTTAGTAGATTTACAGGAACTGTTGACAGGTATAGGGAGCAATTTTCGGGAAAACTGTCTGTGTTTGCTCATGCCCCTAGAGGGACAATATTTGGGGATGGTCGTAGAACAAGTTGAAGGTATTGCTACCTTGAACAATACCGATTTATTGCCCCTGACGGCGCAAATAGTTGACCCGATTCCCAGTAGATTTATTCAAGGTTACTACCTCCAGGACAAACCCCTATTAGTCCTAGAACCCCAAGGTATAGTCGAAACCTTTTTGGGTGTATAAGTGTTACAGAAACTTAACAAAAGTCGATAAATAACCTAGGGTTTGTTTTTCTTTCTTTACATAGATTTTCTTCTATAGATTTAGATTCTGTAGTAGGATTTTGCTATGTAAATAATGAACAAGTATGAAAAATATTACTAACTCAATACTCTATTTTTAGTTCTAAGTTAGAATACATTACAACTAAGTATGGTTTTGCCCATCCCTGTCTGCTGTTTTAGGTTTTAGGAAAGGCTATGAACTCCCAACAACAACTCCTCAATGAACTCACTGCTTTAGTTAACGACAGTAGTCGTGCACGGCAAGTCGATAGCAAGGTTTTACAGGAAAAGCTATTGCGCTTAAAGGAAATCGCCAACAATCTTAACTTCCATGAGGAACCGTCTACAGTGTGGCAGGACTTGATTGCGGCTCTTCGAGGTTGTGACCGGCAGCAGGATTTGCTCACACAGGCTGTTCGAGGCTTACAGGAAGCCCTTAAGCTAGACCGTGTCCTGGTCTACCAATTGGCAGGAGAAGTGGTGGTGGCAGAAGCACTCACGCCAGGATTCACACCTGCTTTGGCCCAGAAGTTACCGATCGTGTTTGTTGGCAATGGGGAGGCCGTGACAATAGCAGACGTGAGTCGGGGAGAATTTACGCCCTATCAGAAGCAATTGTGGGAGCAGTATCAGGTGCGGGCAATGGTGGCAAGCCCCCTATTAGTGGAGGGTAAGCTTTGGGGAGTGTTGGTGGGTCATCAGTGTAGCGGGACAAAGGACTGGACAAAGGCGGAGTTGACGGGTTGGGAGCGGGTTGCTCAAGAAGTGGAAGCCCAGTTGCTGGTACAGCGGGTCAAGGGAGAAATGGCCCAATGGCAGGCTTTGAGTGACTACGCCCAGCAGATTCAAGCCAAGATACAGCGACTGCAACCTTCCCAGAGTTTGGAGCAGCTTCTACATGTTGTCACGATCGATGTGCGTCAGGCATTGCAGGTCGATCGGGTGGCAATTTATCAATTTGCTGCTGACTGGACAGGAGACTATATTGTGGAGGCGGTTGCGCCTGGGGTGCCGCCCCTAGTAGGTGTCAGCATTGCCGATGAACATTTCCATTCCCTCAAGGGGGGGAGGTTTGCCAAGGGGGAAAGTTTAGTAGTGGATGACATCCACAACGGCAAGGTAGCAAGTTGTCTTGTACCTGTGTTAGAGCAGTTTCAGGCAAAGGCATTGATAAGTGTGCCGATCAGAGTAGAAGAAAATTGGCGCTTGTGGGGCTTGTTGGAGGTTTATCAAAACGATCGGGCGCGGCAGTGGCAACCGGCGGAAGTGCAGTTTTTACAGACAGTCAGTCAAATTCTGGAAAAGTATCTGGCTTACCATGCCTTCAGCGCTTACCAAAAGCTAGACCAACTGGGCAGTCGTTTGAACAACACGCAAAATGTGACGGAACTATTACAGGTAGCGACCCAGGAAGCCCTCTATCGGTTTCATCTCGATCGGGCAGCGGTCTATCAATTCAACCCTGATTGGAGTGGGGATTATATTGTAGAAGCCTGTGCCCCTGGTATGTTGCCCTTAGTTGGTAATTCGACAAAGGATGAGTGTTTCCAGGAGATGAAGGGGGGACGCTATGTCAGCCGAGAGATTTTTGTCATTAACGATGTGGACAAGTCGGACCTAGATGCTAAGCACAAGAAGTTATTAGCAGGGGCAGAAGTGCGTTCCTACGTCTCTGTGCCTTTATTTGTGGGCGATCGATTATGGGGTCTGTTGCTGTTCTACAGTCGCAAGGTCAGACACTGGCAAAACCTGGAGATTAAGTTGATGGAGCATTTGGGGCAGGTGGTCAGCCAAAGCCTGAGTTATCGCCAGCAGCAGGACTACCTCGATCGGTTTGAGAAGCAGGAAGAAGAAGCCACCAAGTTCATCTATCAATTGGGGCAAAGAAATGTTGTGCAGATGCAGGAACGATCGTCTTTGGAGAATATATTTGCCTACACGACCAAGGAATTACGGAGGGTATTAAAAGCCGATCGGGCGGTAGTATATCAGTTCTTTGCAGATTGGAGTGGTCGGTTTATTTATGAAGATGTGGGGGAAGAATGGATCAAGCTGGTGGGTTCCGACCTGAAAGACGAATATCTGCAACAGACCCAGGGCGGTCGTTATCGCTTGGGGGAAAGCCTGCGGGTAGATGATATTTATAGCCAAACCAAGGATGAATGCCATCTCAATTTACTGAAGCAGTGGGGGACAAGGGCTTACATGCTCACTCCTATTTTTGAAGGGCAGAAGTTATGGGGGATTCTCGGGGTCTATCAAAACAGTGGTCCGCGCCATTGGGAGAACTATGAGTTAGATGTATTGATTCAGGCGGGGGTACAACTAAGTATTGCTTTGCAACAGGCGGAATATCTGGATCAGATTGAAGCTCGTTCCCAAGCCCTCACCCGCAAGGCAGAACTAGAAAGGGTACTGAACAAGATCACGGAAAAAGTCCGTCTGGCACAAGACCTAGACACTATCTTTCGTGTCACCACGGAAGAAATGCGCTTGGCAGTGGGTACTGATCGGGCGGTGGTCTATCAGTTCAATCCTGATTTCAGCGGTCAAGTAGTAGCAGAATCCGTCGGCGCTGGTTGGGTGTCTCTTTTGATTGAGCAACAAAATGACCCCGTCTTGCAGGGGGATAGGACCCAAAACGATCGGTGTATCCTGCGCAAATGGTCAAGCGGTGACATCATCGAAAGAGATACCTATCTGCAAGAGACCAGGGGGGGCAAGTATGCTCAGGGAGAGATTTTCACAGCGATCGATGACATTTACGCTCAGAACTTCCCTGCCTGTTATGTGGCTTCTTTGGAGAAATACCAGGCTAAAGCCTATGTGATTGCGCCTGTCTATCAAAGCGGCAAATTATGGGGACTGGTGGGGATTTATCAAAACACAGGAGCGAGGAAGTGGACAGATGACGAATGTTTCTTTGTCAAGCGAATCGCTCAACAGTTGGGGTTAGCGTTGCAGCAGGCAGAGTATCTCAAGGAAATTCAAGCCCGATCGGAGGAACTGACACAAATTGCTAACCTAGAGCGGACCCTTAATCGCATTTCCGACAAGATTCGGCAGACCCAGGAGTTAGAGATTGATACTATTTTCAGAGTGGTCACCCAGGAAATTCGCCAAGCCCTCAAAGCTGATCGCACCGTTGTCTACCAATTCAATCCAGATTTCAGCGGGCAAGTGATTGCTGAGTCAGTGGGGGCGGGCTGGGTGTCTCTCCTAATTGAACAGACAACAGACGAAGTGTTAAGGGGGGATAGGACCCAAAACGATCGGTGTATTCTCAGGAAATGGGCAGGGGCAGACATCATCGATCGGGACACCTATTTACAGGAGACAAAGGGCGGTAAATACGCTGAAGGTGTGACCTGCACAGTAGTAGAAGATATTTATCAGCAAAACTTTCCCCAGTGTTACATTAACTCCCTGGAGAAATACCAAGCCCGCGCCTATATCATTGTGCCCATCTACCAAAAAGGCAAGCTGTGGGGTCTAGTGGGAGCATATCAGAACTCAGGGCCGCGCCAATGGAAGGAATCAGAAGTGACCTTCATGCAACAGACAGCCCAACAGCTAATTGTCGCTTTGCAACAGGCAGAGTATTTAGCACAAATTCAAGCCCAAGCCGAACAACTTGCCATTGCTGCTGAGCGGGAAAAACAAGCGCGAGAAAACTTACAACAGTCAGCCCTGCGCATTTTGCGAGCGATCGAGCCCTCTTTCAAAGGGGATTTGACTGTGCGAGCACCGTTGTCGGAGGATGAAGTGGGGACAATTGCCGATGGTTACAACACGACGATTCAAACTCTGCGGGAGTTAGTACGGCAAGTGCAGGGAGCAGCCACAAGGGTAACCCAGGCTTCTAGTAGTAACAGTGCGGCGGTGAGTGAGCTATCCCAACAAGCGCAAGAGCAGGTGAACAAACTAGAACAGGCGTTGCAGTACCTCCAGCAAATGTTGCACTCTGTGGAGGCAATCACCACCAGTGCCCAGACCGTGCAACAATCAGTAGAAGAAGCGAATCGAGTTGTCCAGCAAGGGGACTCTTTAGCAGAGTTGACAGTTGCCAGTATCCTAGAGGTACGAGAGACAGTGTCAGAGACAGCGAAGAAGATCAAACGCCTAGGGGAATCTTCTCAGAAAATCTCCAAGGTGGTGAACTTGATTGAGAACTTTGCCACCCAGACCAACTTGTTAGCTCTGAATGCCGCCATTGAAGCCACCAGGGCAGGGGAATTTGGCAGAGGTTTTGCTGTTGTAGCCGACGAAGTCCGATCCTTAGCCTATCAATCCGCCAATGCCACCACAGAAATTGAACGGTTGGTGCAAGAAATTCAAACGGAGACTAACGGTGTGATTGAAGCAATGGAGATGGGGATCAGTCAGGTAGTGAAAGGCTCCAACCTGGTCAACGAAACGCGCCAAAGTTTGCAGAGCATTGCCCAACTGACGCAGAAAATCAGCGAGTTAGTGACTGGCATTACCCAGGCGACCCAGGTGGAAGAACAACAATCGCAAATTGTCACGCAGCAAATGAATGATGTTGCCACGATCGCCCATCGTACTTCCGTACGCGCTGCTGAGATAGCCCAAGCCTTCCAGGAACTGCTGCAGACCGCCCAGGCACTGGAAATTACTGTTAGCAAATTCAAGGTGGACTAAGATGAAAGCGCCAACGAGGGAAGAACAGTTCATTGTCCGACTCCTAGAGGAGACCTACACTAGTAATGGTAATCCTGCCAGAGTCTATCCCATCCTGGAGGAACACAAAGAGTATCACAGTCAAATTGATCGTCTACTATCTGTATGGGCAGAGCGGAAGTTACAAAGTTCTAATCTGGCCACAATTAAGAAACTAGTGCGGTTACTCTTGCGGTTTTGTCTTTTGATCCAGGGTTATGAGGGGATTCCTCGCCCACAGCGACTGCAAATTGCCCTTGTTGGCTGTGAAAAAATCAAGCAAGCGATTACAGCAGAGACAGCCCCTGATGAAGCTGATCTGACTAATTTAGTTGAAGGCTTTTGTCGGCAGGCAATTCAGGGGTTAGAAGCCTCTAGCAAGGAACTAGAACAGGAACGCGAACAGTTAATCCATTTGACAAAAAACCTGGAAGAGAGACAGTCCCATTTGCAGGCGATGCAGACAGCCTGGGAACAGCAAAGACAGCAAGCGATCGAGCAGTTAGAAGCGGAATTAGCCCAGAGAAGACAACTAGCTGACCAAGAAATCGAAGCCCAGCTGATTGCTCTCAAAACTGCCCAAGAAAAATGGGAAGCGGAGAAAGAAGTAGAGCAGCAAAAAATAGCGCGGGAATGGGAGAAACAGCTAAATGCTATGCAGGAGTTACAGACAAGGTTTGAATTGGAGCAACGTCAAGCCAGGGAAAGAATAGAACAAGAGTTGATTCAGAGACGGCAAGCCTTCGAGTTAGAACAAGAGGAACAAATTGCCCAGGTGCAGCAGATGCAGCAGCAAGTCCTCCTGGAACAACGGCGGGCACGGGAAGAGATAGAGGCAGAAAGACAAAAGACACTCCAGGAACTAGAGCAGCTGCGCCAACAAATTTTAGCCGAGCAACAGCAGACAAGGATACAGCTGGAACAGGAAATCAGTCAGGTTAGACAGGCCTTGCAACAGGAGCGAGAAGCGTGGGAGGTAGAAAAACGCCGTCTAGAAGACCAATTGGCAGCGCAACAAAATCAAGCTAGAGCGGAACTGGAACAAGAAATTACCCAGACAAGACAGGCACTACAGCAAGAGCGAGAAAGTTGGGCAGAGGAAAAACAGCGTTTACAACAGCAACTCGCCTTGGAACTAGAATACCAACGACAAGAAGTGGAACGCAACCTGCAAAATCTCTTACAGGAAGAATATCAACAGGGTAGACGGGAATTAGAAGTCCAATTAGAACAACAGCGGCAGGAAGAGTGTCTTCTTCTGCAACAGGAGTTGGAACGACAGCGCCTAGAACAACAAAAAAGATTGGAGAGAGAAACGATCGAAGCAAAACAGCAATTGCAGTCAGATATAGAAACATTACGGCAACAGATGTTAGCCGAGGTAGAACAACAGCGTCAGCAGCAACAGCAAGAACTAGAGCAAGAACGACAGGAAGCCCTCCAGAAGTTACAGGCAGAAATTGAAGCGGAAAAATCATTCAGACAATTGCAACAGCGGGAGCTACTCTTCCAAGAATATCAAAAACAACAGGAAGAGAATCAAAGATTGCGCGAAAGAGTACAACAGGAGATCAGTCAACGTCTAGTTCAGCTAGAGGAAGAAATGCAGGTGCGATTACAGGAGTTTGAGCTACAGTTGCGGTGGCAGCGTCAGAAATTGGAGACAGAGAAGGCAGAGACAAGAAGGCTGCTAGATCAAGAGATACAAAGAGCGAGAGATGAATTAGAAGTAGAACTGAAAGCAAAACGGCAGGAGTGGGAGCATCTACAAGCAGAAAAGCGACTCCTGCAGGAAAAAGCCCATGACCTCAAACAACAGGAACTGCGGTTAAACGCCGATCGGGAACAGCTAGAACTCGATCGTCAGGCTTTACTGCAAGAGCGCCAGCTACTGCAATCGACTGCGCAAAAACTAGCGAACTTGCGGGGGATGAACTATGACCACTGATGCGGAAATTCAACAACAGATATATCAATACTTTCTGATTGAAGCGCCAGAGCTGATGCAAAAGATAGAGCAAGACCTCTATCAACTGCTGGCAGGTCACTCAGTAGAACTAGTGCACAACTTAATGCGGAATGCCCATACCCTCAAGGGTTCAGCAGCGAGTGTGGGTAAGACAACAATTAAAACGATCGCTCATCACCTGGAAGATGTCTTCAAGTCCTTATACGACCCCAATATCGAATTTGACAGTGAGTTAAGCGGTTTGTTGATTGAGGGTTTTGAGTGTCTGAAATTACCTTTAACAGCAGAGATAAATGGCTTGCCATATGATGAAGAAGAGATACTCGATCGCACTGCCACCGTATTTGCTCGTCTACAAAACAAACTAGGGGATTTCTTTGGACAAGAAGCACCTGTTCTAAGTTCTGCGGATTTGGGCTATGATGTTGTTGCGGCAATTTTCCAAGACAGTATTCCTGAAGAATTGAACCAACTGGAGGTAGTAATTAACAGAGGTGATGAGCAGGAAATCCGTTCTACCTTGCAACAACAGGCGGAATTCTTTTTAGGGATTGCCCAATCCTACAACTTGCCAACGTGGCAAAACTGTGCCCAACAGGTACTAGATATGTTGAGTACCCAGCCAGAGCCAGAGACGCTTAAGATGATGGCACAGGTAGCTTTGGAAAACTATCGGCAAATCTGTCAGGAAATAGTAGCAGGCAATCGCGGTACACCTGCACCAGCCCAACAAGTGGTTACTGGCGAAGAACCGCAGAAATCAGAACCAACTTCTATAGCAGTAGCCCAGACCACATCTGTAAAACCACAACCTACTGTGGAGAAAGTGGCAGAGGAAGCAGCAGAAGTTAAGACTGTTTTGACAGTGAGGGTACCGATTGAGCAACTAGAAAATCTCAACTATGATTTAGGGGAGCTACTGATTAATTTCAACCAGCAGTCCTTAAACAATGAACAGATTGGAGCAACAACAAAGAATTCTTTGTTAGTACTCTATGACTGTCGCGAAAAACTGAGACGAGTAAAAGATTGGTCCGATCGTTATCTGGCGGGCACAGTGAATATAGCCTTTCGGGCAGGGCAGTTTGATAGTTTGGAAATGGATCAGTATGGCGAACTCCATATCCTGCTGCAGGCAACTTTAGAGAGTATGTCAGCTCTGGAAGAGAAACTAGAGGATGTCAATTCCCTTTTACAGATAGGGCAACTGACTCTCAAGAAACAAAAACGTATTTTAGCTGATGCCCAAGAACATCTGGTGCAGGCACGTACTGTACCTTTAGTGACTCTGCTAGAGCGTTTCCCACCAATGGTACAACAGTTAGCCCATTCCTACAAGAAACGAGTAGAGTTACAGATAACGGGCAACCCCACTCTAGTTGATAAGGGTATTGTCGAACAGTTATACGAACCACTCCTCCATCTTATTCGCAATGCTTTCGATCATGGCATTGAAACACCTGAAGTTCGCCGCCAGAAGGGTAAACCCGAAACAGGCAAAATAGTCATTCATACAGAACATTTTGGTAATCGTATCACCATACAGGTAAAGGATGATGGACAGGGGATTAACTGGCAAAGGATCAGACAGAAGGGGATAGAGAAAGGGCTAATCAGTGAAACCGACCGCTTATCACCAGAAGAACTGGCAGAACTGTTATTTGTACCTGGTTTTTCTACTGCCTCTCAGTTGAGTGAACTATCAGGTAGGGGGGTAGGTTTGGATGTTGTAAGGAGTAAACTAAAAACGATCGAGTCTTCGATTTCCCTCCACTCAGAAGTAGATATTGGTACTACTTTTACCTTAGAAATTCCCGTCAATTTAACAACTCTTAATCTATTAGTTTGCCAATCCCAGGGTATTCCCTATGGCTTCTTAATTGACAGTATTCACCAGATTCTTTTGCCTTTACCTGAGCAAATACAAATCCAGAATCACAAACGTCTACTAACTTTCAATGGTCAGTTACTGCCAATTTTGTCCCTAGCAGACTTAATCACATACAATCGTACAAATCCCTACGTTGTTGGAGCTAATACCTCCCTACAGGCAGGGTTCTATGCGCTAGGTAAACAACAGGCTAAACCAGTGTTGATCCTTAAAAACCAAAATTTTTGCTTAGAAGTCGACCAAATTCTAGCAGAACAGGAGTTAGTATTAAAATCATTTCGTCCCTTGCCACGCTTGCTACCTTATCTATTAGGTTATACTGTATTGGGTGATGGTAAATACACTCTAGTGATAGACACCGATCGGTTGATTTACCGTAGCGCGACCTCTGCTAGTCTTCCTGTTACTGCTAAGAAATTGGCGTTAGCCCCACCAGTGGAGGAGACTAAGATAGAGTCCAGTATAGGTGCATTACCACCAGAAACTTTTGAGCTAGGTAAGCTGAGGGACTATTTAATTTTATTAATAGATGATTCCATTACGCAAAGGCAAAGTATGTTACTCACTTTAGAGAAAGCTAACATGAGAGCAATACAGGCTAGGGATGGCTACGAAGGGTTGGAACAGATCAGCCAAAATCCCACTGTGGACTTAATTATTTGTGATATAGAAATGCCACGCATGAATGGGTTTGAGTTTCTGCAGGCTTATAGGAATAATCCCCATTTGAAACAGGTACCGGTAATTATGTTGACTTCTCGCAGTAGTGAAAAACATAGACAAACCGCTATGGAACTGGGGGCAACAGCCTACATGACTAAGCCCTACAAAGACCAAGAGCTTATCGCCCAAATTCAAACGTTAGTAGGATAAAACTATGCTGACTACTCCTTTTACGCCTCAACGCCTAGCCACCAGAAGTGACAATGAGAATCTCCTGCGTTTAATAGTATTTGCCGTAGCAGATTACTGGCTAGCTTTGCCTATTAATGCTGTGATCAAGGTCATCCCCTGCCCCTCTATTATTAGTAACAATGACCAGGGGCTTGGTATGGTCAATGTCGGTAATACTGTTGTCAGTGTGGTGGATTTGCACTTCCGCTTTACTGCCAAGGGCTTAGCTAATCCCCGGTTTCTTATTCTCTCATTCAGTCAGCGCCGTGAAGTGTTTGGTATTCCTACCGATCAAGTACCTGGTATGGTGGAGGTTTCCTTGGAACAAATATTACCTTTACCAACTGCCTACAGACAAGTAGATGCCCTTGGTTTATGTAGTCACATGGCAATTTTGGCGCAAGAAAAGGTGACAGTTTATCTCCTGGATGTTGGTAGCTTTACTATAGATGTTACCAAACAATTGCCAAATGGATGAACAAGAGCTGTTCCAGTATTTTTTAGAACAGGAGCCATTTATTACTGATCCAGAGCAAGATAAACTAGCCTTCCTCGATCGGGGTTATTTTGCTTCCTGTTGGTCTAATGAAGTCCATTTATTCAGTCGCAGACTAGAGCAGACAACTATAAATAATCTACCCCAGGGCAAAGTACCGCTGATAGACGATTGTTTTCTCTCTTTCTTGCATCCAAGTATAACGGAAGCTTGTGTCTCTGTTATTGATGCTAAAGGGAATTTACACTGGTACGGCAGAAGGGCAACTCAGCCTGTACAACTGTGGAGTGGGACTAAGTTCTTGCCAATATATTACCTATTGTCACAGGTAGATGTAGAGGAATCTCCCTATGAGTGGTGGATCAGAGATGTAGATAACGATCGTTTGTTTTCTTTTGCGGCATTGGTAGACTTGGTATTTACATATATTGAAGGGGACAATGTATCAAACAGCATAGCTTTAATGTTTAAGAGTTTTTTCAGTCCTGAGGAGTTAACCAGGTGGTTACAAAAACTCACAGGTAACCAGGATGACATTTTTCGGGGGGGCTATGGTGGTCCTGCTTTTCTCGCTTATCCCATTTTGCAAACTAAAGATGCTAGGGAGATAATGAGGGGACAGCATCACCATCGAGGGCAAAATTTAGTTTCTGTTTATGCTCTAACCCGTGCTCTGTCAGAACTGGCTTGGAGCGATACCAAACGAAATCCCGATCGTTATGACCTCCTGATTCAAGGGATGGCAAAAGATACTGCTCGTTACCTAGATGTTGCTCTTGAGCATCTATCTTTGTCCCTCTCACAAGTTGTCATCATCTCCAAGATGGGGTTTGGTCGCAGTGAAGAGAGAAACCGATCGGAGTTAGTCTACGCTGCCCTTCTCTCTAGTCAGGAATTAAACATTTGTTTAACTTTTAAGACTGCTCTCAATTCGCACGACCCTGCCCAGGAAGCCCGCCATCTGGATGCGCGTATGGCAACAGAAGTAACAAAAACAGTTACAGCTTTAGGACACTTCTACACCCTCTAACCACTCAATTAGATTTTGAATCTGTTTGTCCACTGGTAAAACGCCTAAACCCCGCACAATCACTTTGCCAGGTTGAAAGACAAACCGACTTTGCAAGTGTGCGGGTATCTGTTCCCAAATAGTTCTCCAGGCTGGTTCTTCCATCTTTGTCTCTAGGATAACGTTTTGTTTGTTTTCCAGTTTGATGCGGTAAAAACCCAGCTTTTTGGTAATCTGTTTTAACTCCATGACTTTGAACAGCTGCTCCACTGGATTGGGAATTTTGCCGTAGCGGTCTTGCCATTCTAGGGCAATCTGTTGTAGTTCTTTACGGGAATTAGCAGCAGCGATCGCCCGATAGGCACTCAGTTTCTGTTCATTGTCGGGTATGTACTCGTTGGGAATGAAGGCGGTGATAGGTAAATCGATCTGCGTGTCATCTACTGCTGTGATTTTGGAGCCGCGAATTTCCGCGATTGCCTCTTGTAAAAGAGTCATGTAGAGGTCAAAGCCGATCGTGTCCATCTGACCTGATTGTTCGGCACCTAAAAGATTACCTGCACCTCTAATTTCCATATCCCTAAGTGCCAGTTGGTAACCCGACCCCAGTTGGGTAAATTCTTGAATTGCACGCAGTCTTTCCTGGGCTGCTGGTGTCAGTTCTCCTTGGGCGGGATAGAGCAACCAGGCATGGGCTTGTACACCTGCTCTGCCGACACGTCCCCGCAGTTGATAGAGTTGTGCTAGACCAAATCTATGGGCATCTTCAATAATAATCGTGTTAACTCTGGGGATGTCTAACCCTGATTCTACAATGGTTGTACAAACTAAGACATCGGCTTCGCCACTGTTGAAAGTCAACATAGTCAATTCTAACTCTGCCTCTGGCATTTGACCATGGGCAATGGCGATTCTCACGCCTGGAATCATCTCTCTAATTTTGGCTGATACTTCTTCTATGCCCTCTACGCGGGGAACAACATAAAAGACTTGCCCGCCCCGATCGAGTTCCTGTCTAATAGCGGAACGGATGACATCGGGGTCATAGCGCAAAAGGTGAGTTTTGATGGAACGACGGTTGGGGGGTGGTGTGAGAATTAGACTCATCTCTCTTACGCCTGAGAGTGCCATGTAAAGAGTGCGAGGAATAGGAGTGGCTGATAAAGTGAGGACATCTACTTCAGTTTTGAGAGTTTTAATTTTCTCTTTTTGGGCCACACCAAAGCGTTGCTCTTCATCTATCACTAACAGACCAAGATTCTTGTAGCTGACTTCCTTGGATAGTAACTGGTGGGTGCCAACGACAATGTCTATCTCCCCTGTTTTAAGTTTGGCAATAATCTCTTTCCTTTCACTAGCAGAGCGAAAGCGGTTTAACAGAGCTACATTGATGGGATAGGGAGCAAATCTCTCTTTCAAGGTGTGATAGTGTTGTTGGGCTAGGATCGTGGTGGGGACAAGCATTGCCACTTGCTTACCTGCTACTACGGCTTTGAAGATGGCACGCACTGCTACCTCTGTCTTGCCAAATCCGACATCCCCACAGATCAGTCGGTCCATCGGTCGTTCACTTTCCATGTCTTTTTTGACATCCTGGGTAGCTTTCAGTTGATCGGGAGTGGGTTGATAGGGGAAAGAGTCCTCCATTTCCTGCTGCCAAGGGGAATCGGGGGGAAAGGCAAATCCCTTCTGTTCCGAGCGTTTCGCATAGAGCTCTAGCAAGTCAAAGGCAAGTTTACGGATGGCTTTCTTAGCTTTCGCTGTTGCATTCGCCCAGGCTTTGCTCCCTAGTTTGTTGATTGGCGGTGGTTCATCCTTTAAGCCGCGATAGCGGGATAGACAAGCTACTTGATCTGCTGCTACTCTTAATAGTCCATCTTCGTATTGAATGACAATGTACTCCCGTGTTTCTTTGTTGATAGTCAGTTTTTCCAGCTTTAAGAATTTGCCAATTCCATGCTGTCGATGGACAACATAATCCCCTGGGGCCAATTTGTTCAGGTCAACCTGCTGGGAAACTGCCCTGCGGCGTTTGCGTACATAGGAAACTGTTCCTAAAGTATGCTGTCCAAAAAATTCCCGATCGGTGACAATCACTAACCGAAATAGGGGACAGTGAAAACCCTGAATTTCCGCTGTACCTGCATATTTGATGCCCACGGGAGTGCGACTCTGATGCAGTTTCTCGATCGTATTGTAGTCCTTGGGATTGGGGACAAATTGAGCAGGACAATCGTGCTCCTGTAACAGAGAAACCGCGCGGGAAGGTTGGGCAGAGATGATAGTAATTTGACAGTTTTGTTGCCGATACTCCCGTAGTAACTTGGCTAGATTACCAAATTGATGGGGGACAATAGGCAAAGGACGGCAGGGAATATTGATGTAATTTTCAGTTTCTAATTCCGACAGATAAATGATGGGAAAACGATCGCTAATTCTGGTTAAAATCTCAGGGAAAGACCGATGTAAAGGTGCATCAGGGGGAGCAATTTTTACCGCTGCTTCGTACCAACTTTGACAGTGGGCTTGGCAATGATTAGGTTCATCAATAGTAACAATTGTGTCTGCAGGCAGATAATCCAATAAAGAGGCACTGGCTTGGGGATGAATGGCTTGGCTGTAGGTACCAAGGATGCGATCGAAATGTACAGGTGCTAAAATAACCTTATCTAGCGGGTCAAGGGTTCTTTGGCTGGCAGGGTCAAACTCGCGGATGCGTTCTAGCTGGTCACCAAACCAATCCAGACGGACTGGTAACTCGTTCATCACAGGGAAAACATCAATGATGTCACCACGCCGACTCCATTGCCCTTCTGTTTCCACCAAAGTTGTCCGCTCATATCCTAATTCTGCCAACTGTTCACAAAATGCCGTCAGACTGTATTCCTGTCCTGCTTGTAAAACGATCGTTTTTGCTTGTAATTCCCTGCTACTGGGAAGATGAATCTGTAAAGCCCGATCGGTACAAACTATTGCCCGCTTGTGTTCTTGGTAGAGTAAATCGGTTAAAACTTCCATCTGTCCCCACATGATCTCCACATCGGGAACGTAGGGTTCGTAGGGTAGAGCGTCAGAGGTGGGATAGAGAAAGACAGAAGACCACCCCATCATCTCTAACTGTACCGACCAACGACCAGCTTCTTCTATCGTAGAGGTGACTAGTAAAAGGTTCTTGCCTTCTGCTAAAGCAGTACTAATTAATCCCTTTCCTATCCGATTTAACCCGCATAATTCCAATTGCTGACGGGTTTGCAGCTTGTCATTTAGTTCTTCCAGAAAAGGAGAGCGAACAATAGTACGCAGCACAGAGGTCAAAGGCATAGGGCACAGGAGACCTTTCTCTACATCAACTATAGCTTAATTCCCCATCAGTCCTGCGGTCAGCCGTTTGATTGCTGCCATTGCCACATCCCGATAGCGCAGTTGCCCACAGAGAATTTGTCCCATGCGCCGTGTGGAGACAGGACGTTTGACCCCAATGCGATAGGCAATCCCTGGTACCCTGTAGAAAATCGCTGCCAGTTTCTGTGCCCAAAACATGTCTTCTCCCCACTCTGTCTGCACTTTTTGACTGTATTCAGCCAGGGCTTGGCTGTCTCCCGCTAAAGCACGATCGATGGCTACCGCTGCCAACATTCCCGTTAAAAGGGCAGGTCTGATACCCTCAGCGGTAAAGGGGTCAACTACACAGGCAGCTTCCCCCGCTAATAGGGCATTCTGGGTGTGTAGCTTCTGATGTCCGTCCCAGAGACAGAGGGGATGTCCATATTTCTTGATTTTGCTAATGTCTACACCAAAGGTACGGGCATAGGTTTCAGCAATGTCTTTTAGGTTCTGTTTTTCTTCTGTTCCTCGAAAAGTGCCCGCGCCAATGGAATAACCGTCCGCCTTGGGGAAATTCCACAGATAGCCGTTGACTACGGAACCAAAGTCAAAGTGAGCGGCCAGACGGTCTGGTTCACTCAAAGGCACTTCCACTTCCAATGCCGCGCCCATGCGTCGTTTGCGCTCCCTGAACCCCAGCAACTTGGCCATTGTCCCCTTGGCTCCGTCCGCCCCCACGAGGTAGAGGGCTTGGAAATCTCCCCGTTCTGTATGTACCGTCCAGCGGTCATTGTGCCAGGTCAATCCTGTCACGGTGGTCTGGGTCTGCAGTTGGGCTCCCGCCTTTTGTGCTTGCTGCAGCAAAAAGTAGTCAAACACCTCCCGCCGTACCATCCACACTGCTTCCGTGCCATCGAGGGGAGCCAGAAACTCATCTCCCATCTGCCAGGTGTAGCGAATTTGGCTAATTTTGTTGGCTATGGCGGGGCTGAAGTCAAAGTCAAACCATTTTTGCACGGCAGGGGATACCCCTCCTCCACAGGGCTTGTAGCGAGGTAGGGCTTCTTTTTCTAATACCAGTACTTCCCGCCCCCGTTTTGCTAGATGGTAGGCTGCCGACCCCCCCGCCGGTCCCGCCCCCACCACAATACATTCCACCATCCCTAGGTACCCAAGACGCACTCAACAATTGTTTGAGGGTCAATATCGGCAATATTCCCCGTCCCTGACTGCACAAACTTGTACTTGGCAAGGGGGGGTAACAATTTCTTGGGGTCAGTCGGTCCAAACAACGCTACTAGAGCTGTGCCCACGGCTACTCCCAGGTGCATAGGCGCACTGTCCGTACAAAGTAGTAAATTTGCCGCCGCTACCATCCCCGCTGTTTTGCCAAGGTCGCTGGGACTAGTCACTTTCACTTCAACAAGATTCTGCAGTTTGCTGACAAACTCCCCATCCTCCGGTCCCTGTAACACCACGATCGGTAGATTTACCCGCTCCCGCACCTGCTGCAATACCGCTGCCCATTGCTGGGGGGGATAGATTTTGGCGATGCCCTTTTTCACTGCCAGTTCACTTGACCCGCCGTGGAGGAGGATATAGCCACTCTCCTTGATACCTAGGCGCTGCTGCTCTGCCTCTGCCCACTCTAGGTCACTCTGGGGGACTTGAATTTTGATGGGGGGGCATGGGG
This sequence comes from Pseudanabaenaceae cyanobacterium SKYG29, assembly GCA_025055675.1. Lineage (NCBI taxonomy): Bacteria > Bacillati > Cyanobacteriota > Cyanophyceae > Pseudanabaenales > Pseudanabaenaceae > Pseudanabaenaceae cyanobacterium SKYG29. Next base: position 54,876 of record JANWWT010000007.1, on the reverse strand, counting down.
CTTTTATACCAAAACCTTGCAGTAGGTCATGGTACATCTCCGCTGCATACTGCTCCGTCTTGAGGGGAATCGGGTCAGTTAGCCAAAAATTACTGCCGTCAGCAAAGGCTATACGCTTGGGAATGCCCGTCAACCAGAGGAAGAAACCCACTGCCCAGCTCTTACCCAAAGACATCACCGCGGCGTATTCCTGCTCCCGCACATTGCCTAGGAGGTTGCCCCAGTCCGCCAGGCTGTTGCGGTCTTTGAAGTCAAATTCCCAAACCTTGTCCACCAGGGTTGTGAGGCGATAGGCTCCCACCGATCGGGGTTCCACCACCACATCGATCGTGGCTTGGGGGTATTTCCCTTTTAGGCTTGCCAGGGTGGGAAAGAACAGGAGTTGGTCACCAATGCCACCGGGTACCAGAGCAAGGACACGCATCATAGGTATTTACCGCTTTAACCTTTGTCATCCTAGCGCAGTTTTAGCTTTCTTGTAAGGGCGAAATTAACAGAGTATCGGGTTTACCAGTGTTCCCCTCCAGGTTAATGCGGAAGTTAGCGTCTAGGTGGCGCACAATGTGATAAATTGCTTCAATGTCTCCGCCCGTTTTGCTAGCGAGTTCCTCTAGGGTCATAGGGCGATTCTCTTTAGCCAAGACTTCTAGTAGCTGGGTTTGCAATTGTAGTACTCGCTGTGCCTCTTTTTTCCCTGCTTCTACCCCCGGTTGGTCGTAGGCATTGATGTTGACCAGACTGGCATAGAACCCCACTGCCCTTTCGTAGAGAGCAATCAGGGCACCCACGGTTTTAGGCGTGACATCCCCGATCGTGATCGTAATAGAATCCCTGTTGTTGTCATAGAGTGCTTTCCGCGTGCCTAGGAGTGCCCCCATCAGGTAATCCCCGCTGTAAATGCCTGGTTCTACTTCGGGAGCAGGGTTGTCAACTTCGCGGGGGGGACGATCGGTCAAGACCTCAATAAACGTGGCAAAGAAGTTGTTGACACCGTCCCGCAGTTGTTGCACGTAGGCATGTTGGTCGGTCGTTCCTTTGTTACCATAGACAGCGATGCCCTGTTCCACTACTTGCCCTTGGCGGTCTTTGGCTTTCCCCAGGGATTCCATCACTAGCTGCTGCAGATAACGACTGAGGAGTACCAGGCGGTCTTTGTAGGGCAAGATCACCATATCCTTTTCCCCCTTACCCTTGGTCTCCCAGTACCAAGCCATTGTCAACAGAGCCGCGGGATTGTGGCGTAAATTGGGCACACGGGTGGCACTGTCCATCACCTTTGCCCCTTCCAGTAATCCCAGCACATCAATTCCCTCTAAAGCTGCTGCTAGCAAACCCACCGCTGACATCTCGGAAGTGCGACCCCCAATCCAGTCATACATAGGGAAGGTATCCAACCAGCCCTCCTGCCGTGCCTGTAAATCTAACTTGCTGGCTTCCATCGTCACCGCTACTGCATAGGGGGGAAACTCCAAACCCATCTGGGCGTAGGCATGGCGCACTTCCTTCATCCCATTGGCGGTTTCAGGCGTACTGCCGGATTTAGAAGTCACGATCGTCAGAGTTGTCTGCAGTCGCTCTCCTAGTTGGGCCAGTAACCGATCGATGCCGTCGGGGTCAGTGTTATCGATAAAGTGGAAGCGCAGGGGGGGGCGGAGGGGTGCCAGGGCCTGGGAAACAAACTGGGGTCCCAAGGCGGAACCGCCAATACCAATCCAAATCACATCGGTAAAGTGGGTCAGGGCTGGGTTAGGGGGGGAAATCAAGCCATTGTGCACATCCTGGGCAAAGCTGAGGACTCGTTGCACCGTCCCTTCTATGTCCTGGCGGATACGGGGTGTAGGAGCTAACTCTGGCGCGCGCAGCCAATAATGTCCGACCATCCTGCCTTCATCGGGATTGGCAATCTCCCCTGCCTCCAGGGCTTTCATCTCCGCAAATGCCCTCTCAAACTGAACTTCCATTTCATTGACAAACTCAGGCGTAAACCTTACCCGACTGATGTCTACATAAAAATCCAGCTGCGGATGGTAGTAGAGCCACTCTTTATATCTTTGCCACATGGATTTACCTTCTCTCCCTTGGCTTTAGCTTACCACTCCCTGCTGCCCTGCCGAATATTACCTAACGTTAACCTTTTGTTAAGATCGTCTTAGCATTCTCCCTGAACGTCGGCAAGGGTGATAGTGTGAAAGTAAGACCGATCGTGACCAAACCACTGTAAACATACCTAGATCGGTGATTTCAGGAGGTAAATGTATGAAATTAGTGATTCAGGGCAAAAACATTGACATTACTGATGCCATTCGCGACTATGTCCGTCAAAAGATCGACCGGGCAGTCAGCCACTATCAAGCCCTTACCCACGAAGTCGATGTCAATTTGTCGGTAGCGCGCAACCCCCGCATCAGTGCCAGCCAGGCAGCAGAAGTGACAGTGTACGCCAATGGTACAGTCATTCGGGCGGAAGAAAAGAGCGATAACCTCTATGCCAGTATCGACCTGGTAGCGGATAAAATTGCCCGTAAGCTGCGCAAGTTCAAGGAAAAGAAGAGTAGCAAGACTCCTGAAAAAACCTCGATCGCAGTGGAACATCTGCAGCTGCCTGCTCCCACCACTAATGGCAAAGGGCCTGTGTTACCACCCCCAGTCATTCGCAATAAGTTTTTCGCTATGCCCCCTATGTCCGTAGAAGAGGCATTAGAGCAACTGGAGTTGGTAGATCACGATTTCTATGTCTTCCGCAACAAAGCCACGGGTGAGATCAATGTCATTTACGAACGCAATCACGGTGGCTATGGTCTAATCCAGCCGCGGCAAGTAGCTACAAGCTAAGTAGTCCCCGCTTTGGTCCGTGAATAGGGTCTTCGATAATGATTGTCTGACCCCGATTTGCTCCCAGGGAGACAATAGCGATGGGGATTTCCATCAGGTCTGCCAAAAATTTGAGGTAGTCCCGCGCTTCCCTGGGCAGTTCACTGAGGGAACGACAATGTTGGGTGGAGGTGCGCCAGCCGGGTAGGGTCTCGTAGATGGGTGTAGCTTTGGCAAAGGCACGGCTGTTGCTGGGGAAGTCCCGTACTACCTTGCCCTCAATTTCGTAGGCAATACAGACCTTTATTTCTGGTAGCTCGTCTAGGACATCCAGTTTGGTGATGGCCAGACAGTCCAAGCCGTTGATGCGCACGGCGTAACGTCCAATAACCCCATCAAACCAGCCACAGCGTCGCTTTCTCCCTGTTGTTGTACCGTATTCTGCGCCCCGCTGGCAGAGATATTCACCTATGTGGTCATGGAGCTCCGTCGGGAAGGGTCCCTCCCCCACACGGGTGACATAAGCCTTGGCTACACCAATAATACGGTCAATCATTGTGGGCCCTACCCCCGCGCCAATACAAGCTCCCCCCGCAATGGGATTAGAGGAGGTGACATAGGGATAAGTGCCGTGGTCCAAATCCAGTAAAGTACCCTGCGCCCCTTCAAACAGGATGTTGCGCCGCTTCCTGATCGCTTCACTGATTTTGAGGGAAGCATCCACCACATGGGGACGGAGCCGCTCGCCGTATGCCAAGTACTGCGCCACGATCGCTTCCGCATCAAGGGGTGGTAACCCATACAACCGCTCCAGGACTAAATTTTTGTGCTCCACTGCCCAGCGGATTTGTTCTGCCCCCGCTTCCCGATCGAGTAAATCTAAAACCCTTACTCCAATCCTTTCCGACTTATCCGCATAGGTAGGACCAATCCCCCTTCCCGTCGTACCAATGCGGTGTTTTGCCCGCTGCTGCTCCACTGCCTGGTCGATCAAGCGGTGGTAAGGCATTGTCACATGGGCAGTTTCGGCCACATACAACCGCTCAGTAGAAATTCCTAGGTCGTGCAAACGATCGATTTCCTCCAGGAGAGTTTGGGGGTCGACCACCGTCCCGCCGGCAATGATACAGTCCTTGTTGGGGTAGAGAATGCCCGAAGGGATTAAGTGTAGCTTGAAGACTTGATCATTGACTACTACTGTATGCCCTGCGTTGATGCCACCCTGATAGCGCACAATCACATCCGCCGAGCGGCTCAATAAATCCGTGATTTTTCCCTTCCCTTCGTCCCCCCACTGGGTACCGATTACAATTACGTTTGCCAAGGCTCTTACCAAAGTCCACAAGGCTTTAATTTTTATTCCCCTGCCCTTTCTTGTCAAGTATTCTGTTTACATTGCTTCATACTTGCGTTAGTAAGATTTTAGAGAAACCCTTAAGTTTGGTGAAGGGGATTGGTGATTGGTAAAGGGATTGACAAATAGTGGCTAACTCGTAGTAAACTATTCTCCCTAGTTGTTGTGCTCAGGGGAAGGTTATAATAATTCATTTGATTGTATTAGCTAATGTTAGATATTAAACTAATTCGCCACAACCTGCAGGAGTGTCAAACAGCCCTCAGACACAGAGGAGATAATACAGACTTAGCGGCTATAGTTGCCCTTGATGACCAAAGACGGCAATTAGAACAACAGCGATCGGCATGGGAAGCACAGGCTAACGAATTACAAAAGCAGGTAGGTAAATTAAAGCAGACTGACCCAGCGCATCCCCAAATTGATGACCTCAAACACCAAGCAAATCAAATTAAAGAACGAATTGCTACCCTAGCGGAACAAGAAGAAGTTGTCAGACAACAACTCCATCAACAACTGCTCACAGTTCCCAACTTACCCCATCCCTCCACACCGATCGGGACTTCCGAGGCAGACAATCGGGTAGTGCGCACTTGGGGAGAAGAGTACAAGCCCACCTATCCTGTCCTACCCCACTGGGAAATTGGTGAGAAGTTAGGCATTTTGAACTTTGAGCGAGCAGTGAAGGTAGCGCAAACCCGTTTTGTCAATCTAGTGGGGGCAGCAGCACAGCTGGAGCGGGTACTGATTAACTTCATGCTTGACCAACACCGCCAACGGGGATACACAGAGGTCATGCCGCCCTTTTTAGTGAACTCCCAATCCCTGCAGGGGACAGGGCAATTGCCCAAATTTGCTAGTGATGCCTTCCGCTGCCAGGATGATGACCTATGGTTAGTCCCCACCGCTGAGGTACCTGTAACTAATCTCTACCGTGATGAAATCCTCGACAGCAGTCAACTACCCATTAAGCACTGCGCCTACACTCCTTGCTTTCGGCGGGAGGCAGGCAGCTACGGTAGGGATACCAGGGGATTGATTCGTTTACACCAATTCAACAAGGTAGAACTAGTGAAATTTGTCTTGCCAGAGGAATCAGAGCGAGAACATGAGACCCTTGTTCAAGATGCGGAACACATCCTCCAGCTGCTCAAGTTGCCCTATCGGGTAGTGGAACTCTGCACGGCTGATCTAGGCTTTGCGGCACGTAAATGTTATGACCTGGAAGTATGGTTACCTGCAGCGGGGCAGTATCGGGAAATTTCTAGTTGTTCTAACTTTGGCGATTTTCAGGCGCGGCGAGCTAACCTGCGCTACAAAACCAAGGGTAAGAAGGGCACAGAGTTTCTCCATACCCTCAACGGTTCAGGGCTAGCTATTGGTAGAACCATGTGTGCTATCTTGGAGAACTATCAGCAACCAGATGGTACAGTGCTCATGCCAGAAGTTTTGCACCCCCTCTTGGGCTGGCAGTCTCTCTAGGCACTTTGGGGCAGCCTGTACTTGTTGATTATCCCCATAATTTTAACCCGATCGATCGGTTTGCTGATAAAGTCTGTAGCTCCTACCATCTTTGCTCTGACGCGATCAATTAAGCCATCATTCCCCGTGAGGATGATAATAGGTGTATGTTGGAAAGCCTCTACCCGCCGCAGTTGGGCACAAATTTCGTAGCCATTCACAATAGGCATGTGTAAATCCAAAAATATGAGGTCAGGTTTCACCTTGAGTAGAGTAGTCACTGCTACCATAGCATTACTAATTTGCACTAGCTGACAGTTACAGCCCTCTAGGAGGTGTTCCAGAATTTTCCCTTCGCTAGGGCTATCGTCAATGTGAGCTATGGTCATTTTAGGGACAAAATTGTTCTGTAGTGCTATCCCAGTCTTTTTCTCTGCTCGCCACAGAGTCAACTTGCCCCCCGTCTCAACTACCAAGCACTCAATCCCCAAGTTGCGATATTTTTCTGCCATAGAGAGAACAAAGGCTTGGGAAGTACCAGGAAAGGTGCCCCCTTCCAAAAACGTTTGCCCCTGGAAACTCAGCTTTCCATCACCTAGGACAGCTGCACCTGCTGCTTGCAGTTCATCAATTGTCAAAATTTTCATAGCTACGTAATGCCTAAGTTATGGTTAATTTTTTATTATAGCTAGGGAAAGTAAGACGGCGATAAAATGAAGACAATTGTAACAAATTGTTCACTAAGACATATGCCAAAGGGAATTTTTACTGTGACGTTTGGGAAAACTATGCTAGGTAACAAAATTAGGTTATAATTTGCAGAATTAACATCATTGTGCTGAATTTGGTCGCAACTAGCCCTTATCCTGCGGGCTGATTTCTGGTAGTATGAAAGCAATTGCTGCTAATAACCTTGCCTAACCATGACAGGGGACAACTTTCCCGACTTCTCGGCACAGGGCTATCAAGTCCTCCGTGAACTTGGACGTAATCCTATTGGTGGGCGTGTCACTTACTTAGCACAACATCAGTCGGGTAACTTCGTTGTTATCAAACAATTCCAGTTTGCTAAAGCTAGTAATTGGGAGGGGTTCAAGGCGATCGAGCGGGAAATCCAAACCCTCAAAGACCTGAACCACCCTGGCATCCCTCGTTATCTGGATACATTTGAAACAAGAGATGGTTTTTGCCTGGTACAGGAGTACAAGCAAGGACAAATGCTTTCCCAAGTCCGTAGTTTCACAGCGGACGAGGTCAAACAGATTGCTATCAAACTCCTGGAGATACTAGTTTACTTACAAGACCGTATTCCTCCCATCGTTCATCGTGACATCAAACCGGAAAATGTCCTCATTGATGAGGAGTTGAATGTTTACCTGATTGATTTTGGCTTTGCCAGAGTAGGAACTCATACTATAGCTATCAGTAGTGTCAATGCGGGGACATTGGGGTTTATGGCTCCCGAGCAAATTCGCAATCTCAATCTCACTAAGTCCTCTGACCTGTACAGCCTTGGACTGACGTTAATTTGTCTGTTGGGAGAAATTCCTTCCCATGGGATTGGGGACTACATCGATTGGAATAATCAACTAAACCGTAAAAAAATTGCTGCCAAGTTAAAAGAATGTAATCCCCGTTTCCTGCGATGGTTGCAGAAGATGACAGAGGCTGACCCCAGCAAAAGATATAGAGATGCCAAGACAGCTCTGGCAGAACTCAGACCTCTTGTTATTAGGGGTGGCTATAAGTTTCTGTGGCTAGAGATATTGTTGGGGAGACAACAAAGGTCACTGGATTATTTCTATCAAGCCAAGGCTAGGTATGATGCGGGAGACTATGTAGGTGCAATTAAATACTACACCCAAGCCCTGCAAATTAATCCTAAAGATGTATATGTATATTACAATCGTGGTCTTGCTAAGTCTGCCGTCGGTGATTACCAAGCAGCAATCTTGGACTACAACCAAGCCTTGACTATTAATCCGCGCCTAGCGGAGGCTTTTAATAATCGCGGTATAGCAAAGTTCATGGTGGGAGACTATCAGGGAGCAATTGCTGACTATACTGAAGCAATCAAGCTCAATCCCAAATTAGCGATGGCTTACAGCAATCGTGCCTCGGCAAAGTTTCTCCTCGGTGATTATCAGGGATCAGTGGCTGATTACAGGCAAGCTATTCAGGAAAATCCTAATTTAGCTGAGGTCATTAACCCGAAATTGGTGGAGGCATATCATAGTGACGGCATTGCCAATTACATGTTAGAAAACTACGAACGGGCGATCGCCAATTATTCTGCGGCTATTGCTATCAATCCCCAGGATGCGGAAGCTTATTATAATCGTGGCATTGCCCACTATGATTTACAAAACTATCAAGAAGCTATAGAAGATTATACCCAAGTCATTGCTATCAATCCGCATCATCCAGAAGTGTATTACAATCGGGGACTAGCAAAATTTGCTCTGGGTGACTATCATGGTGCTATCGCAGACTATACCCAGTCTATTGCTATTAACCCCCACGACACTGCTGTCTATAACGATCGGGGTATAGCTAAATTTGCTCTAGGGGATCAGCAGGGAGCAATTCAAGACTTCGATCGGGCACTTGCAATTAATCCTAAGTATGTAAAAGCCTATGTTAATCGGGCAAAGGCTAGGTGTGAAACAGGAGATTACAGAGGTGCTATTGCTGATTGCAATCAGGCGTTAACAATAAATCCCAAGTTGTCACTCGTGTATTACTTGCGTGGTAATGTCAAACATGGGTTGGGAGATAGACAGGGAGCAATTTCCGATTTCACCCAGGCATTGCAGATCAATAAAAAGTTTGCTGAAGCATACTTCAGGCGTGGGCAAGTTAAGTATGAATTGCAAGATTATTTGGGAGCGATCGAGGACTACACAAAGGCAATTCAAATTAATCCCAAATATGCCAATATCCGTTTTAACCGCAGAAAGACAAACATAACCGATCGTGCTACAGATAGCCCAGTTCAGTAGCGTTTACAGTGAGTTCGGTTGCAAAAATATTTGTGTCTAGCCCAGAGTGACATCCAGGACTATCATAGCGATGGGTTATGCCAAATTACTGGTACCAACCTCTTTGATGTCCACCAAAAGGGCAACTGCATTGTGCTTATCAAGACGATTTTACCTAGTCATAGCATTCCTGTTTAACCAATTGCAAAGTGTTTAGTCTGCATAGGACAAAACCTGTCTATGGGCGCACCAAGTCAAACAATAAGAATTCACTAGACTGGGTTCCCACAACTTCAATCTTGTTTTCCTCTGTAATTGCTACTCCATCGCCAGCCGCAAGGGAATAATGCCCATTGAGTGTTACCTGTCCTCTTGCTACCTGTAACCACGCCATCCGATCGTCTTGCAGTTGGTAGCTAACTCCATCACCGGGTTCCAGTAAAGAAGCAAACAAGTTGACATCTTGGTGAATAGTGACTGAACCATCCCGTCCATCTCTGGAGCCAACTAGCTTCAATCTACCCCGCTTTTCTGCGGCACTAAAAGACTTCTGCTCATAACTAGGTGGTAGATTTTTTTGCTCAGGCAGCACCCAGATTTGCAAGAAGTGAACTACATCCCGATCGGAGGCATTGAATTCACTATGACTGATGCCTGTACCAGCGGACATTCTCTGTACATCCCCAGGATGAATAACTGAGCCTGTACCAATACTATCTTTGTGTTCCAAGGCACCTGACAAAACATAGGAGATAATCTCCATATCCCTGTGGCTGTGAGTGCCAAAACCCTTGGCCGGCTGCACCTTGTCCTCATTGATAACCACCAGGCTACCGAAACCCAGAAATTGCGGGTCGTGGTAGTGACCAAAAGAAAAAGTGTGACGACTAAAGAGCCAACCTAAATCAGTCAAACCCCGATCGTCTGCCTTTCTAATGCTGATCATCGCTCCACGCCATTTAACTAGTTTTCATCCCTAACAGTAGAAGATCGGCACTATAGTCGTCTATCGGTTTGTTGTAATTTTTAGCAGATTCTTGCCATTAAGTACGCATTTGCTTTGGGGTTATCCCTACAATACGCTTAAAATGCTTAGTAAACTGACTTTGACTCGCAAATCCCACTTCTAATGCTACCTCAGCAATGCTTTTTTCTCCCTGAGAGAGAAGTTCTTTTGCCCGATCGATACGACACTCAATTACATACTGATAAGGTGAAATACCCATAGATTGCTTAAACAAACGGCAGAAATAGTAAGGACTCATACCTACTGCAGTTGCCATTTCTGCTAGGGAAATATCTTCTGTTAAATGAGCCTGGATGTAAGTAATCACTTGTTTTAGTTTGAGTTTTGATAATCCGCCTACATAGCTTGGTAATTGAACTTTGCTATGGCAATATCTACGCGCCAGATGAGCAACCAGAAAAGCAGCAGCAGATTCAGCATAGAAACGGTCACTATTCCCCTGTTCAAGCTCCGATTTCAAGGCTAATCCAATTTCCTGAATTAATGAGTCTCGTATACCAACCTGGGGCAATAATTCAGTAACGGTTGTTTGCCTAAAATCTTCACTAAGCTCAACAAAAAGCTGTGGCTCCAGGTACAAATGGATAGATTGTACCTCTGCATGCCAACAATGCTGGATAGGCTGTTTAGCAGGATAGATGTAAATATCACCGCTTCTGTCATACCTGGCTTTGCATTGCCCTTGCTCTTTGCGCTCGTTCAGGTAAGGATGCTCAGTTGTAACTATCGAGATGATATGTTCTTGGGCAAGAAACTCAGGTGTTGCCCAGGGTGGCTGCTGGTGATATTCCAATCTAATGCCACCCCAATCTGTTCCTTCACTGGATAAAAGGGGATGTCTGGGTAGCACCTGCAGTGCGGCTTTCTGCTGGGAGAAGTTAAGAAGAACAGGTTGTTTAGGGTTATCTATATTCATTTTTTCTTGACCTACTTGGAAAATAAAGTTAGGCAAGGCACACAACTATTTACAGTAGCACGGAATGTTCTTAACTTGACTAGTTGTTAAGTATAAAATTGGAATAAAAAGTGCTGCTGTAATTACTAAACAACTGACTGGATAACACGGGGTTACGATGGTAGAGGCTACAAATCTGCCTAGAAATCAAAACCTAGCTGCAGCTGACACAAGATTATCACTTCCTCCACTGCTCAGCGAAATGATTGATTATAAAATCGGTACAATTACGGGATTATTGATTATCACTAAATTCTTCAAGATCAGGCATGGTTTTATGGAAATAAGAGTAGTCAATAATCACTTCATCAGATTGAGTCTCTGTAATTACATCCATAAAATGGTGTTGGAGACGAATATCGTGCATGCGGTAGTCATGGCGGGCATAAATAGTCTGAGAAAAGGTATCATCAATCCCAATCAATGTTACCACTAAGACCGTATCTTCATCTATTGCTTTGTTGTGGAGAGGACTTGCCTCATTAATTGGGTGCATTACTAACCAAGTCAAGAAAAAGACAGGGGTTTCAGAACGAATTAAAGCTAAGTCATAAAATCGCCGCATCCTAAAACCTTCAGCACTGACTTCATGGCGCACACAAGTTACCCTGACTTGAGCTTCCAGTATCTGATTACTCCGTTGATTTGCCATGCGAAACATTAGGGTAGGTACACCATTAAATTTTGTAATTACAGCCACCTTACTAAACAGGACACGGGCAGAAGGATTAGAGAAACGGGCAAAAGCTAGCCCAGTAATCATTGCTACCCCCAATAACCCAACCAGGGATTCAGCAGTAACTAGTAGATTTGCTACTATCCCTTGCGGGTGCATATTACCATAACCAATGGTAGCCAAAGTTTGAACACTGAAAAAGAAGTAATCGCTCAAGTGCTGCTTACTAGCATTCGCCACCTCAGCAAATGTCATATACAAAAAACCAAACAACAAGTTAATTAATACATATACGCAGCTAATAATTAACCAAAACATTGCCCAAGAAATGTTGAGTAGACGATGATAAAGATCGTTCCAAAAAGATGATGCAGTGTTGAGTAGTACTACTTTTGCCCCACCAAATCCTTCTACAATTTGCTGGCGATGGCTGTACCAACGGTATATCATTAGAGTTTAGCTACCTCACTTACTAGTATACATACTACTACTGTGACTGAAGTCATAAATCATTTCATCTAATTCTTCTAATCGATCGGGGGTGATGTGATTTGTTGAGACCGATCGGTTCTGCTGCATTGAAGGTGTATCGTAGCAGATTTGCCTAGGCAAAGATAAAACAGCATTTCCTGGGATATGGCGCAAATCATCTGATGTAAACATCCTCTCAATCTGCCAGTTCGGCAAGCGTTTGACTGCAACATCCCAAACTCTGGGGATGATACCAGGGTCAATTCCCTGCCATCCACCAACCTACTGAGGAAGAGCCAGTCTTGTACCGGCTTCTGTATAGCCTTTGTTCAAGTGCGGTATGTCATTCCCATCCTTTTCATGCGAATTGAACCCACGCCAACGGGGAAGTTGAGTATAAGTAGCAGACTTTAGCGTGCCAAGCGACCTAAGTGTCATGTTTGATACAGGTGTAACACCAAAAGATGTGATGCCAAAGCCAATTGCTGAGGTTTCAGACAAGCTTAAGAACTTTCGTCGTGTTAGATATAGCATAGTAAGAATTCCCTTTTGTTCGCCCGTTTGAAAAGCCGCACTAAGTAGGTAACAGTGTATCTGCAAATGCCTGCTTACGCAACGGGCTCGCCTAACGACGGCGACAAACGTTATTGACTGACAGACCACTCTCGACAATCAACCCTATAGGCATCCAGTTTCCAATTTTTACGTAACGCGTTGAAGTTCATCTGTAATGCTTGATAGCAGAAAGCTGATGGTTCAAGCTCGTATTCAATAATGAAAACAGGCTTACCAACTTGAACAAAGGGCAGCAGCAATTCGCATTCTCTATAGGAGAAACACTCTTCGTTGAGAATCCAATCAAAATGCGATATCAACTCCGGAACTTGCCCTAAATCATTCTTCAGACCAATTGAAAGCCCCCTTTGATGAGCCGCTTCCGTGAGAAAGATGTTATAACGTTTCTGGTCCTCAGACATCAAAGGAAATCCTGTATCGTTGGTATATCCATTGACATTATCAGGATCGACACCATCGCAGCCTTTGCTAACCGCAAGGTCAAGCCTCGCTTTTATAATGGGCGCAAGCAGATCAATGCGCCGAATGTCTAACCATTTCTCGCCTGGCCAGCCTTCCATATTATTTCCCAGCACTTCGGTTGGAAACCTGTTGGCATCGGGCCGCCACTCTTCATAGGAACCTGCGCTGAAATAACACATTACAAAAATACCACGCCTGTGTAAGGACGCAATAGTGGAAGATGACACATCAAATAGGTCGAGGTTGAACACATCAACCTTGAGACTCGTGTCGATTTCTCCGGTGTATTGGATTTGCCAAAAGGCTTCCTGAGGCGGTAAGCGAATGCTCCTTGTATCAGCGGTGACAGTAGATACAGGCGTAGCATTTTGCGACCGACGCAACACGACGATGTTGTCGGCAATCTTGCGCACAGTTGGGTGGAGTTCAGTATGAATAGCCAGGTACGATGAATAGAGTTCGTTGTCCCAACGCCACATATACCACCAGGCACCACTTATTTCTGGACGGCTATACACCAGGCTTGCATAGTCCCACATTTCCTCGCTGGTGGGCATGCGGAGATCGTCCGCATAGTACTCAAACGCGGGCATGGTCCAGATCAGCCGCGATTCGGGCGCTAAGCGTCGCAATGTTGCGATCTCACGCTGTATATGAGTGATTAGTTCATCGCGTTGGTATGTTCCATCAGTGAGGAAAGGATAGAACCCGGTTTGACAATAGTCACAAACCCCAGGCGCAATAGCTTTCTCAGGGGTTGCCTCAGCCCAGAAGGTAAAGCCGTTGATCTCAGAATATATCGGTACAGGCGCAATTTGCTTGATCGCCTGGTAGAGCGCTTGTTGTTCGGCCGTTGTGTAGCCGCATGTGTCGCACTCCATCCAGTAAGGTTCATGCAACGCATATACAGCAAAGGTTGCCGGATGTTCAGCAACGGTTTCGAGGAACCGCCTTGCTGTTGCATCAATTGTCCAGACACCTGTTTGGCGGTTTAGCTTCCAGCCCTCGGGCCAGAGCCAGGGAATTACCCGCATACCTAACGACCAGGCTGTGTCAAGATATTTAACCCATTCGGCTGGGTCTGCATTGTAGGCGAAATCGGTGAGGACTAGGTCGAAGCCAAGGGCACGCACTTGTGGCAGTTCCGCTAGCGGAACATACTGAATGCCGTAGAATGGCAATGCTAGACTGGCTTGGGATGCGGTATCTGGTGTTACTAATGGCATTGGCTTTGCCGTAGAGTGATTGTCCGAAGCTGATTGAGTAGGCACATTCGTGCGTAACCAGTAAGAACTGATCGTAGCTAAGACTACTAGGGCAAGCAGAATAATAGCCCGCAAATAGGTGCGCATACGCGACCCTCCTCTGTTAACTAACTGTGTCCTTTGTCTAATTTTCTCTGAGGTACGGCTAGAAGTGTCTCGAGGAGACCATTTAAGCGGGGCAATCAGCTCCCCTAATCCGCTCAGAGCATCAACCAAACCAATTACTGAGAGCAAGGAATTGGATGGGGTAAGGGGCAGAACAAAAGATAAAAACCCGATCGAGTCGCTAATATAGTTCATCAACGGTTGTGAAATCGAATAATATATCTGCTAGTTCTTCCAACCTATCGATCGGGAGCAAGATTGCCAAAACTTTCGGTGTAAACGATTCCTTTAGCCCCGCACTGGGAGAACATTTTGACAATGGTATAAGCCTTGTAGTTGAGACCTTACCAGCTGCTACCCATCTGATGGTGCTTACCGCCAATTCGATCGTTTGTGATAAAGCGATCGTGGCATACCCGTCCTTTTCCCCTTTCGGATTTGCAAAAAGTTTTTTAGGTATCTATACTACGTTTGTGGATAAATACCAAGCCTCCCAGATTAATGGGCTTTCTCCAAAATACACCTAACAAATGGTAACGATCTCATCGAGAGTGTTCACTATGTCAAGCCCAACAGCAGTATTATTTGCTGCAATGCTAAGCTGCTCACGGACTGAATGTAAAATCCCCATGACCAGGTAGTTCATCAAAGGGCAATCGAAATCTATCAGCTAGGATTGTTGAGTCGCAAGGGGAACCGCTCCTAATGACTGACATCTACATTGCCTCTAATACGCTAAGGTTTGCACTGGGGCAATCTGGTGATCGACCCGTCCTAGTTCTAGGTCTCAATCCCAGCACTGCCACTGACGTTAAATCTGACTTAACTTTGAGCAAGGTCAGGCGTATCAGCCAGTGCAAAGGGTTTGATGGATTTATCATAGCCAATCTCTGCCCCATCAGGTCTACTCATATCCTGGCATTGCCAATCCGTGTTCCCGATCCTGTTCATGTACAAAATCTAGCCATTATCAGTCAAATCGTGAAGGCTTATTCTCTAGCCTTTGTCTGGGCGGCATGGGGAGCAGGGATCATCAAGAGACAATACTTTGTACGCGCACTCAAAGAAATTGTTAGTTGTCTCGATCGGGAGGGATTGAATTGGCTGTGTTATGACTACTTGACCAAAGAAGGGCATCCTCGCCATCCATCGCGGGTGGGTTATGGAAAATCCTTTTATCCCTTTGATGTACACGAGTACACAACGAGGCTAGAAAGTATTTACAAAGACCAGTAATACAGGAGCTGAAAAAGTCTTATTCAATGGGAAATACAAACTTTCCACAAATCTAAAGCTCACTACTGGAGAGGGCTTGAGGTTATCGGAGCGGCGGGATTTGAACCCACGACCCCCACTACCCCAAAGTGGTGCGCTACCAAGCTGCGCTACGCCCCGACTGCAAGCCATATAATAATACCAGAATTAGTCCCCCGTGCAAGACCTAATTTTGCCGTCCTACCGAGGTTAGGGAGATTTATGTAACCTCTGTCTCCTGATTTTAGTAAACAGCCAAATACCTAGGTAATAACTAAATACACTGCTCACACTAGCCATCACGAATGAACCAAAAAACAGCACTATGAGTACAGTTTTGCCCAGCTGCCAGATATCCGATTGGTAGCTAAAGTTTATCTTTGTCCTCAGCAACCACTGCCCTAGGTAAAAGTTAAAGGTATAGATGGGCACATAGGTGAGAGGGTTGCTAACCCAAGTTCCTAGGGCTGCTACTAACTGGTCACCTCTAATCAGGGTAGCCAGTAGAACTGCCACGATCGTTTGGAACCCAAAGATCGGAAACATGCCGGCGAACACACCTGCTGCCAGTCCCCTAGCCAGGCGAGGGGGGGTACTACGCCGCCGCAACCGTAAATACCAGTAACGCACTAACCGCCGCATAATTTTATGCTAGATTGAGCTAAGTCTTGATATTTAATCTGGAGAAGGTTTCCATGCTTACCCTTAAGATAATCGTTTATGTGGTTGTGATCTTCTTTGTCTCGCTGTTTGTGTTTGGTTTCCTCAACAGTGACCCTGCCCGTAACCCCAGCGGTAAAGACCTGGAGTAAGTTAGCATGGGGGGGTAACGCTTGTCCCCCTAGCTATGGCAGAGACAACCAAATTAACTGACTGGCAACTATTCCGCTACCTCCTCCCCTATGGCAATCGCTATCGGGGGCAGTTTGCTGTATCTATTCTCCTATTAGTACCGCTAGCAGTGGCAGGTGCAGTCCAGCCTGTTATTGTGCAAAGGGCAATCGATGGTCCCCTACAGTCGGGTAATAAAGCCTGGCTAGGGATAGTGTGTTTCGCTCTGTTTCTGTCTGTGGTGGTACGCCTATTGTTCTTGGGCTGGCAGGGGTTTGTCGTGCAAAAGGTGGGGCAACAAATTACAGCAGACATTCGCCAAGACCTCTTCCAGCATATTACTTCCCTATCTACCAGTTTTTTCGATCGCATGCCTGTCGGTAAATTGATTACTCGGCTGACGGGGGATGTGGAGGCATTGGGGGATGTCTTTGCTACGGGAGCGGTGGGGATTTTTAGCGATATTGCTAGTATTGCAGTCACGATTGTGGTGATGATCTCCCTGCGCTGGGATTTATCTTTGTTCTTGATTGCTCTGATTTTCCCTGTCACAGGTTTGATTATTTATTTCCAACTGGAATACCGCCGCGCTAACTTCAAAGTCAGGGAGTATTTATCAGAATTAAATTCTATTTTACAGGAAAATATCATCGGTATCAATGTGGTACAACTCTTCCGTAGAGAGGATTATAACCGTCGTTATCACCAACAGGTCAATCAAAAGTACAATCAAGAGGTCAATACTACAATTTTCCATGAATCAGCGGTTTCTGCTACGTTGGAGTGGGTAGCCTTGATTGGCATCGGCGGGGTTCTGTGGTTCGGTAGCCAGCAAATTTTAGGGGATAGATTGACGTTTGGGGAGTTGTCGGCGTTTATTTTGTTTGCCCAGCGGTTGTTTGAACCCCTGCGTCAATTGGGGGAAAAGTTTACTGTCATCCAGTCGGGATTTACAGCGATCGAGCGGATTCAGTTAATCATGCAACAGCCGATCGAGATTCGTGACCCTGCCCAACCACTCCATCTACCAAGGACAGGACGGGGGGAAATTTGTTTTGACCACGTGTGGTTTGCCTACAAGGAGGGGGAATATGTCCTCAAGGATGTGACATTTACAATCGCGCCTGGGGAAAAGGTGGCTTTGGTGGGTGCAACAGGGTCAGGGAAAAGTACGATCGTGCGCCTGCTCTCCCGCCTCTATGAACCAACTGCAGGAAGAATACTGATTGATGGCGTGGACATCCGCCAGCTGACCCAGAGGGAACTGCGCACCTATGTGGGGGTAATTTTGCAAGACCCCTTCTTGTTTTCGGGGGATGTGGTAACCAATATCACCCTTGGGGATAACTTTTCCTTGGCAGAAGTGGAAGCAGCAGCAAAGCGGATGAATGTCCATGAATTTATCCAGGCACTGCCCCAGGGCTACTTTACGGAAATTAGGGCACGGGGGACAAATCTATCAGTGGGACAAAAACAACTGATTGCCTTTGCTAGAGCTGCTATCCGCCACCCCAGAGTGTTGGTTCTGGATGAAGCTACCGCCAACTTGGACGTGGGAACAGAGTACCTAATTCAGCAAGCACTGGCGGATTTATTGCGAGACCGTACTGCTATCATCATTGCCCATAGGCTATCGACTGTGCGCCAGGTCGATCGGATTTTGGTCATGCGGCGGGGGGAACTGGTGGAAATGGGTACCCAGGCAGAATTACTGGCAAAGGGGGGAGTTTTTGCTAGTATGTACCAATTGGAGCAGCTGGGGGTGTAATTGCCCATTGGCGGAGGAGGTGGTCACAGAGAACTAGGGCTACCATTGCCTCTACCATGGGCACAGCACGAGGGAGAACGCAGGGGTCATGCCTGCCTTTTGCTTTTAAGGTAGTGGCTTCCCCAGTCACCGAGACGGTCTGCTGTTCTTGTAAAATTGTAGCGGTAGGCTTGAAGGCTGCTCGCAGGATAATGTCTTCCCCGTTGCTGATGCCCCCCTGAATACCCCCCGATCGGTTGGTCACTGTCCGCAATCTGTTGCCTTCCATGTAAAATTCGTCGTTGTGTTCTCTGCCCGTCAAGTAGGTGCCAGCAAAGCCAGAACCAATCTCAAAACCCTTGGTGGCAGGGAGAGAGAGAATAGCTTTAGCTAGATCGGCTTCCAATTTGTCAAAGACAGGCTCCCCCAAGCCTGGCGGTACATTACGGGCAACACACTCGATTACCCCCCCCACAGAATTCCCCTCATTGCGCACTGCCTCGATCGCTCTGATCATCTGCTCAGCTACCTTTGGGTCAGGACAACGGACAATATTGCCTTCGATTTGCTCAAACGTGACCGTACGAGGATCAATTTGGGCGCTGATGTCCTTGATACGGGTAACATAGGCAAGAATTTCTGTATTGGCATATTGACGGAGAATTTTTTTGGCAATTGCTCCCGCTGCCACCCTGCCGATCGTTTCCCTAGCGCTAGCTCTACCCCCCCCTTGCCAGTTACGAATACCATATTTTGCCTGGTAAGTAGCATCGGCGTGGGAAGGACGGAATTTAGTTGCCATTTCCTCATAGTCCTGACTGCGGGCATCGCGGTTTTTCACCAGAATCATAATAGGAGTACCCAGGGTTTTCCCCTCAAATACCCCCGATAGAATCTCACACTGGTCTTCCTCTTGGCGGGGAGTAGTAATTTTGCTCTGCCCTGGGCGACGGCGATCGAGTTCCCGCTGAATTTCACTACTATCGATGGCGATTCTGGGCGGACAGCCATCAATAACTACGCCAATAGCCCCACCGTGGGACTCACCAAAGGTAGTAATGCGAAACAGGTGACCAAAGGAATTGCCCATGATATATAACATCGGGTGGAGCGATATTATACCGCAGAAACACAGCATATTTAGTAATGGTGACCTGATTTGCGATGATGAATAGCCGTCAGGCTGTTTTCCTGTAACACCTTACCAGTGGTAGCAGTGGCATAGACCAGCCAGTGATCCCCGCATTCCATTCTTTGACTGACTTGACATTCAATGTAAGCCAAACTATCCGTCAGAATAGGGTTGCCGTGGGGAGAGACAGTAGTTGCCAGGGCACTTAGGCGGTCCTCCCCGGGTGCAAAGGTTTTCATAAAGTATCTCTCTGTCTTCTTGCCCTGTTCCAGGATGTTTAGTACGAAATAGTCCCCCTCTTGCAGATAGGTCTCGATCGCTCTGTCTTTTGCCACTGCCACCGTCAGCCCAGGGGGGGAGAAGGAAGCCTGGGATACCCAAGAAGCTAGCATGGCACTAGTGACATCATCTTTCTTTACTGTCACCACACACAGAGAACCCACAATCCGCCCGACTGCCTGCTCGATCGCTGTGGCATAGCCCGATCGGGCTTTAATTCTTCGCACTTCTTTCAACTGCTGGGCAAAATCTGTACCTGTTTCTTCACAGAATTGTAAAGTGGCTGCTGTAGGCGTGAATTTAACCCTGATTGGTTCAAAGGCTAAAGTAAAACCAGCGTCTTTTAACTTTTGGGCAATCACCTCTACGGCTTCCCCACTCCAGCCATAGGAGCCAAACACCCCTGCGGGTAAACTCTTGGGCGCACAATCCAAGACAATCCCCAACGCCGTCTGCACCTGGGTCGGAATGTGACCACCGAGGGTGGGAGAGCCAATCAGAAACCCCGCCGATCGTTCTATCGTCTGACGAATCTCCTGCGGCTCTGCCATCTCACAGTTGATCAGTTCCACCGCCACGCCCACTTTTTCAATCCCCCGCGCCAGGGCATGGGCTAGGGTAGCTGTATTGCCATAGGCAGAAGCATAGATCATTGCTACCATGACATTCTTTTGCTGCTGATTTTGCAGCCATTCACGATAACTCTGCACTAACTGATGTAAACCATACTTGAGAATAGGACCATGACCAGGGGCGTACATTTGGGCAGGATACTGTTGCAAACGATCGATAATGGTCAACAACTGGCGACTCTGTTGTGCTAACACACAGTCAAAGTAATAACGCCGATCGGGTAAGTAGGTTAAATAGCCTTCATCAAAAATCTGGTCAGTACAGACATGGGCACTAAACAACTTATCAGTAAAGAGAATCTGAGTTTTTCTATCAAAGGTACATAAAGCTGTAGGAAAGCGGGGGATAGGGGTAGGAACAAACACTAACTCATGCCCTCTGCCTAAATCAAGAGTTTCTTCCCCACGGACAACAATTGTTTTGAGGTCTTGTTTTTGCAGGGTGTCTGTATATTTCTGTTCCAAAATCTCTTGCAATGCCTTAATTGAGGGATTAGACCCAATAAAAGTAATTTGAGGCGCTAATTGCCACAGAGTATGCAGAGTCTCTACACGGTTAGGGTTGACATGACCCAAAATTACATAATCTATCTTTGCCAAGTCTTGGCGCGCTTGTAATTCAGGTAAGAATATTTCCGTAAAAGTTGCCCCTGGGGGGTCAAATAGAGCTACCCGATCGGCTTGAATCAAATAACTATTGGCTGTGGTGCCCCGCTCCCTAGCATATTCAATTTCAAATCGCAGGCGCTTCCAACTCCTACCTCTGACAATGAGAGTATCTGTGCCGATCGGTGCTACTTGGATATCCCTTGGCTTTGTTGTCATTGCTGTCTGCCCATTCTGACAGCTTTATTGTAAGCCCACCCATCTATGAAATGGGATTAGGAATTCAAATTACTGGCATTAGTTTCCTAGGGGACAGGCAGATTTTTCAGCACCATGGGCAATAGGGAGCGATTGTTGACACAGTTCTCAGTTAAAGAATGACCATAATAAAATCGGGGCAGAATTTACCCCGATCGTTCATTCAACAAGTCCTTAACTAGAAACTAGGACAGAGAGTTGATGAGGTAGTCAAGGAGAGCGTTGTACTCCGTCAGAGCTTGAGCGGACATATCGCGGGGAGCGCAACCACGATTGCGGGCAAAGGTCAAAGCAGCCACATAGGGAGCAGTAGGCAGCCCCAGCGCGCGATAAACTTCCCGCTGACCAGCAATACCCCACTCATCCAGAGGGCCAGTACCACCTACGATCAAGCAGTATTGGATTAGACGCAGGTAGTGCTTGATGTCGCGCAGGCACTTAGCCTTGAAAGTATCAGTAGAGTTAGCTTCCCCAGGGTTGTTGAGGTAGGGGTACTTCTTGATGGCAGCTTCATAGGCTTCCCGCGCTACAGCATCGAGGTTAGCGCCCAACTTTTCAGCCGCTTCCAGGCGAGCAGCAGCCCGTTGGATAGAACCTTGTACTGCTTCCAGGTCAGAAGTAGAAGGGAAACGACCAGCCGCATCAGCAGCCGCGATTACAGTGGTAACTACAGACTTCATCTCTTATCTCCGTATTATTAAGGGTGGACAACAAACTAGCTCAGAGCAGCAATTACCCGATCGAAGTAGCTGCAAGCTTCTGCAACCAAGTTAGCGCAGCGGTCTTCTACCAAGGGAGGATTCATCTTACGCAACTTAGCACCAGCAAACTTCTCACTGGGGTTGTCTTGAATATGAGCTACAGCTTGTGCCTTCATGATTTGGACAGCACGGATAGCGGAAGAAGTGGGTACCCCCAGAGCCGCATAGGTTTCCTTCAGACCGTTTAGGCAACGATCGTCCAGTACGGAGGAATCCCCAGCCAACAGAGCGTAGGTTACATAGCGGAGAATGATTTCCGCATCGCGCAAGCAGGCAGCCATACGACGGTTGGGATAGCAGTTACCACCGGCTTGAATCAACCCTTGGTTTTCGCAAATCATACCGGCGACGGCATCGGACACCATGCAGCTAGCGTTGCTGGCAATAGCATTAACGGCATCCAAACGGCGGTTACCGTTGGCAACAAAGTTTCTGAGGGCAGCAATGTCGGATACTACAGAGGTGCTAGCATCCGCATTCACAACAGCTCTGGAAAATGCGTCGAGCATTGCGTTCTCCTTATACGTCGGTTTGTCAAATAAGATTCTTATCTCGGATAAGACAGCCTAAACTTTAACCCAAGCCCATAGCCCCTGTCTCACTTCTGTCAGACAAAGTAACATTCCTTAATATTCCTTGAGAGGTATAACCATTGCTCGATCGTCTTTTGCAACTGTAGGCGAAACCGCTGGGGGTTAAATTTTTGGGCGTAGTTGTGGCAAGTCTGGGGGTCAAACTCCTTTTGCTCAAAGTCTTGGATAGCTTGACAGAGACTCTCGATCGTTTGGTGGGGAAATAATACGCCGACCTCTGGGGTGATGGTTTCTCGGAGTCCCCCCTGGGCAAGGGCAATTACGGGTGTCCCACAACTGAGAGCTTCTAGGGGAGTGATACCAAAATCTTCCACACCGGCAAAGAGAAAAGCTCTAGCCTTTTGCATATATTCTTTGACTACGTTTTGAGGCTGGTAACCCAAGTAAGTGATATTCGGTGTGAGCTGAGATAGGATTTTTTTTCTTTCTGTGCCATCACCAATGATAACTAAAGACCGATCGGGCATTGTCTTGAAAACTTCGACAATTAGATCAACGCGTTTGTAGGGCACTAGTCGACCGACGTATAGATAGAAGTCTTGGGGGGGAGAGGTTTTGCAGGGGAAGTTATCAACAGCTACGGGGGGATAGATAACCTTAGCGGTACGACGGTAGTACTTATGGATACGCCGACGGATGAAGTGGGAATTGGCAATAAATTTGTCAACTCTAGTAGTAGAACTCACATCCCACAGGCGTAAGTAATGGCAAAGCAAATGAACGAGGGGTGACCGCCAACTATCAGCAAAATAATCTGATTGCAAATCCCAAATGTAGCGCATGGGGGAGTGAACATAGGCGACATGGAGTTGATCGGGAGCAGTAATTACCCCTTTAGCCACCGCGTGGGAACTGGAAATAACTAGGTCGAAACCCCGTAAATCCAGCTGCTCGATCGCTAGGGGCATCAAGGGCAGATATGACCGAAAATATTGCCGTGCTAGTGGGAGATGTTGAATAAAGGAAGGGCGGGTTGGCTTGTGTTGAATAATATGGCGATATTGGTCAGGTAAAAAATCAACAACACAAAAAATTTCTGCTTGGGGAAATACCTGCAACATCTGTTCCAGGACGCGCTCTGACCCCCCGTAATCCACTAGCCATTCATGCACGATCGCCACTTTGAGGTCGTCCATTATCCCAACAAACCAGGGATGACCTTGATTTCAATGCGGCGGTTAGGGAGATCAACAATAGGGACTAAATCCATCACAAAGGGTACTAAATAGGTGCCCGTCTCCGTCTCAACTTCTAACAAATCATTCCCTGCGGGAACCACAGAAATTACTGTGCCAATCAATTTGTCCTTACCATACTCCCACACCCCACAGTCAATTAAATCTGCCACATAAAATTCATCTGGTTCTAGGTGGGGACGATCGGTAGCTGGTACTAGAAATTCATAGTTGCGTAGCTTTTCCGCCTGTTCACAGGTAGTAATCCCTGCTAGGGTGACAATGTAAATGTTACGCTTGCCCGCATGGGGATAGCCACTTACTAAATCGATCGGTTGGGGGGAGTGGTGAGGAGTAGCCCTAATCCAGCGTTGACCGGGTACTTGAAAACGTTCGGGAAAGTCAGAATAGGAAAGGATACGTACTTCCCCTCTCAACCCCTGGGTAGCTACTATTTTCCCTACCACCAACCAATCTTCCATACCTATAGTCTGCCACATTTCCAGGCAACAGGAATACTACTGATGCCTACGGGAACTTACTCGTAGTCTCCCTAATCTACTCACATTAGGCAGCGTTGCTAGTTAGCCATGTACCGATCGAGTTTAGTTCTGTCTGTTGTCGGGGCATTGCTTGCTCCTACCGTCACCTTGGCGCAACCGGCACCGGAAATTTGGACAGTAAGTAGCCCCCTCAATCTCTCTCAGAGTGAATGTATCCGCCAGGCCAACATATCTCTACAAGCACAACGCTGGAATCTGACTTGGACTGATGGCAATGCCACCAATGGTAGGGCTAACAACTATAGTGCCCAAATTCTCTGCAATGCCAACGATCGGGTGGTGTTTGTAACAGTAGCTGGTCCTTCTCGCATGCGTGCTCGCATCCTAGCAGAAAATCTCCTGCGGGGTAACAATGTTTGGCAAAGTGGTACCTCCATATCTTCCTTGCAACCACAACCCCAGCTTCCTGCAGCCAATGTGTTTGATGAGAAGTTTTACCTGGAGAACAACCCCGATGTGGCAGAAGCAGTGAGAAATAGAGCCTATCCCAACGGTTTTGCTCACTACAATGAACATGGCAGGAGAGAAGGACGAGCGCCTAGCTTTGATGAAGAGTACTATCTCTCCCGTAATCCAGATGTCGCCAGGGGTGTCAGGATGGGACAATACCGCAGCGGGCGTGAACACTGGGACCGCTTTGGTAAATTTGAGGGTCGTCCTGGCGGTGTAGGTACGCTAGGTCAACCCCCTGGTCAACTGTCGAATTAGGAGTCGCTAATGTTAACTAAGCCTGAATCACTATCTAATTTGGTTGCCACGCCTGGGGTTCAGGCTTTACTGAAACTGGACAATGTCACCAAGGTCTACGGCACGGGGGAAGCCCAAGTGACAGCACTGGCAGGGGTGAGCTTTGCTGTAGCGCCAGGGGAATACTGCGCGATTATGGGTCCATCGGGGTCGGGCAAGTCCACAGCCATGAACATCATTGGCTGCCTCGATCGCCCTACCTCTGGTGCCTATTTTTTGGCGGGGGAAGATGTCTCCCAGCTATCAGAGGCGGAATTGGCAGTAGTCAGGAATCGCAAGATTGGCTTTGTGTTCCAGCAGTTTCACCTGTTGCCCCAGTTAACAGCCTTGGAAAATGTAATGTTGCCGATGATTTACGCTGGGGTGAGACCAAAGGAGCGTCAGGAGCGGGCAATTGTCGCTTTAGAGCAGATGGGTTTGGGGCATCGCCTGTATAACCGTCCCAATCAGTTGTCAGGGGGGCAGCAGCAGCGGGTGGCTATCGCAAGAGCGATCGTTAATAACCCCTTGTTACTACTAGCGGATGAACCGACGGGAGCACTGGATACCCGCACCACAGCAGAAATTTTACGTATCTTTGAAGAGTTAAATAAACAGGGTATGACCATAGTTTTAGTCACCCATGAGCCAGAAGTAGCTAAGCAAGCCGATCGGATTATTTGGTTTCAAGATGGTAAAGTAATTAACGATCGTTTGCATCCCTTGGACTTGGGTTCAGTGTTGTGAAATTTCGCGATTTTTTTAGTCTGCAGCAGCAGGAAGTAATCAGGCAATTAAGTAATTTAGCCCCCGATCGTTTGTATGCGGTGGGGGGAATTGTGCGGGATTATTTGTTAGGCAAACCACCCTTCCCCAAGGATATTGATTTAATGATTGAGGGAGATTGTATTGCCGTTGCTAAGGCGCTACACCGCTTGTATCCCCACACTAAGTTACAGACATTTCCTAAGTTTTTAACCGCAGAATTGGTTTTTCCTGAATTTGTTTTAGACATTGCCAGTGCCCGCCGTGAGGCCTATCCCTACCCAGGTGCTAACCCCCAGGTGACGGCTTGTAGTTTTGGGGAAGATTTAGCACGCCGTGATTTCACAGTCAATGCCCTTGCTATTGCTATTAGGCCTGATTTTGTAGTAGAAGAGGGGGCAATTATTGATCATTTCCATGGTTTGGCTGACCTAGAGAGAAGACTAATTAGACCGATTAAATCTGGAACATTTGTGGAAGACCCCCGACGCATTTTTCGGGCGATTAGATTTGCGGTTAAGTTGGATTTTGCCCTAGCAACAGAGACTGTCCAAGAAATTCAATCTACTATTGCCAGTAATATCCATAGAGATGTGGGTGGCAGTCGCTTTCGGGCGGAACTATTGTATATCCTAGCCCCAGATTTTTTCCCCCACCGATCGGTAATCATGCTAGAAAAACTAGAGAGTTTCCATGCCCTCAGTTGTATCCACCACCAGTTACGATTGCCTGCTAACTTGGGTCTGTTATTGCGGCGGCTCCAGCGTTGGCACAGCTACTTTTTACCCCACTACGATCGGCAGGAGTTAGCCCTAGAGTTATTGGCAAGTAATCTATCCCTAGAAGCGGGAATCAAGGTGGAATTAATTAGGGGCGAGGCAGTTAAACATTTAACCCCACTGCCCAAACTCCTGCACCAATTGCCTGCTCTGACACATGCCTCTACCAGTCGTATCGTCAATACCTTGGAAAATTACGAACTGCCTACGCTCGTTCTGGCGGGTGTATTGAGTCCCGATCGCTTAGTAATCTGGCAATACCTCACCCGTTGGCGTAATTGTCCTCCCCTGGTTAATGGTCATGACTTGCAAAAGTGGGGGTGTCCCCGCGGCAAAACAATTGGTTTATTCCTCAAAGAATTGCGCTCCCTCCAACTGGATGGCAAGTTGCATTCCTATCAAGAAGCAGAACATCTCGTCAAAAGTTGGCTACGGGAATATAGCTATGCCCCTAGCAGTTGAGGCGACACACTGAGCCAACGCCGATCGTGGTGGGATTGATGACACAAATCCATTAATTGTTGAGAGTAAACCCCGTCTTTCAGGGTGGGTAATTCTGTTATTTCCCCTCTAACTGTGCGGACAAAATCCTGACAGAGGGCAATGAAGGGAGCTAAACGCCCATCGCTAAATACTTCGGGGAAGGTCTCCGCCGTGGCGACAAATTCCAACTCCTTACCCACTGGGGCAAACTGTACCTGAAACCCATGCCCGTAATCCTTGAGGTTGGAACTGCCCAACACCAGCGTCCCCTCCTCCCCATAAACCGTAAGCCAATGTCCCCGCCCCTGATAGGTCACCGTACTGATGCTGATACTGACAGGGGTACCATCCACTAATTCTGCCAGGATGTGACAAGTATCATCCGTATCCACGGGCTGGAGGACACCCGATCGATCGGGTCTGGCTTTAATTGCCGTACTGAGATGGGCACAGAGTTGCCTTACCCCCCCAAAAAACCAGCGCAAATAGTCAAACACGTGCGAACCCAAGGCTCCTAGCGCTCCGCCCCCCAACTCCTTCCGACTATACCAATTCCACTCCCGCTGGGGATTTGCCCGCCCCTGCACCAGCCACTCCACCTGCACCAAGCGCTTTTTGCCAACCCTAGGGATCAACGATCGGAAATGCTTCCACTGGGGGATGTAGCGCAACTCAAAATCCACCGCTGCCACCAAGTTCCTACTGCGCGCCAGATGATACAGTTCCAATGCCTCCCCTGCATTCATGGTTACAGGCTTCTCCAGGATGATGTGCTTGCCTGCCTGCAAACTATCCCGTGCCATCTCAAAGTGCAAAAACGGTGGCGTAGAAATGCTCACCACCCGTACATCCTCCCGTTCCAGGAGGTCAGCAAACCGATCGGTAGCCCTGGGAATGTGGAATTCCTGCGCCACTGCTTGGGCTTTAGCCAAATTCCGGTCATAGACAGCCACTACCTCCAGCCCCTCACACCGCTGCAGACCCGGAATATGCACCTGCTTACCAAAACCTGTTCCCGCCACCGCTACACCCAAAGTTGCCATCTTTTGCTGCCCCACTCCTTTCCTGAAATTCGTAACAGTGTGTAAACTTAAAGAGTAATACAAAGATTGCAACTATGGTCAATCCCATACTCCATGCCTTTTTTGTCGGTCGAGCTACAGCCGAAGTCCTCACCGATCGACTAGAGGATGCGATTACTGATTTTTTAAGTGCCCTAGGCAAATTTGATGCTGAACAAAGGGAAAAACTACGGCAGTTCACGGAGGAGGTGATGGCAAAGACCAAGCAGCAGGAAGAAACCATAAGCACCTCACCGCCCCCTGACCTCCAAGAAGTCCTAGACAACCTGAGAGCAGAGATCGCCCAACTCAAAGCAGAATTACAGCAGTACCGCGCCCAACATGGCAGCTGAAGCCCAGTACCGCTGGAGCCGTGACAACTACTCCGAACTCGCCCGTGCGATCGATATATGGCGAACGGTGCTGACGTTTTTAGTCATGATCTGGCTGGACAGCAAGGACTGGAGCTATATCGGGGGCAAGACCCCCCAAAAAGTGAAGAACCGCACCCGCGAGCGTGCCCGTTGGCTACGGGAAGCCCTCCTGGAATTGGGACCCACCTTCATCAAAGTAGGACAACTGCTATCCACCCGTGCCGATGTCCTCCCCACGGAGTCCGTAGAAGAACTGAGCAAACTGCAAGACCGCGTTCCCCCCTTCCCCTACGAGAAAGCCAAGCAAATTCTAGAAACAGAGCTAGGAAAACCAATGGGGGAAATCTTTACCTACTTTGACCCCCAGCCCCTCGCCGCTGCTAGTTTGGGGCAAGTACACCGCGCCCGCCTCCACACAGGGGAAGAAGTAGTAGTCAAGATTCAGCGCCCTGGACTCCTCAAACTATTTGCCATAGATTTAGCCATCCTACGGAAAATAGCCCAGTATTTCACCAACCACCCCCGCTACGGCAGAGGCAGAGACTGGCTGGGAATCTACGAGGAATGCCGCCGCATCCTCTACCAGGAAGCCGACTACCTCAACGAGGGCAGAAACGCCGATACCTTCCGCCGCAACTTTCGCAACGACGATCGCATCCTCACCCCCCGGGTTTACTGGCGCTACTCCACTAAACGCGTCCTCACCCTGGAATACCTTCCCGGCATCAAAATCAGTGATTACGACCAGCTGGAGGCACAGCGGATAGACAGAAAAAGCATTGCCCGCCTGAGTGCCGAATCCTACCTACAACAACTCCTCTACCATGGTTTTTTCCACGCTGATCCCCACCCCGGCAACCTCGCCGTTACCCCCGAAGGTAAGCTAATATTTTATGACTTTGGCATGATGGGGCAAATCCCTATTCTCACTAAAGAGAAACTCCTGCGCACGTTTTTTGGTATCGCCCAGAAAGATGCCGATGCCGTAGTAGAAGCCCTAGTCGATTTGGGTGTACTAGAATTAAATGGAGACCCAGGACCAGTACGCCGCTCCATCCAGTACATGTTGGACAACTTTGTCGGCAAACCCCTCGGTCCTCAATCCTTGGTAGCTATCAGCGATGACCTCTACGAAATTGCCTATGAGCAACCTTTCCGCTTCCCCGCTGCCTTTACCTTTGTTTTACGCGCCCTCTCCACCCTGGAAGGACTAGGCAAAGGACTCGACCCCGACTTTAACTTCATCGAAATCGCCAAACCCTACGCCCTTAATCTTATGGAAAATGGCAACAATCGACAAGAATTAACAAATTTTTCATCAGGTTTCTTGGGGGAAATTGGTAGACAAGCTGCCCAGATGAGTACATCTGCCCTGACCCTACCACGCAAACTGGAAGATACAATTCTTAAGCTGGAACGGGGAGACATTAGGCTGCGCGTAAAAGCACAGGAAACTGATAGAATACTAAGAAGGATTAGCAGCGTGGCAAACGCGATCGTGTTAGCGATAATGGGAACAGCGTTTTTACTATCAGCAACAGCTTTATTCATCGCGGGATGGCGTTGGCTGGCTGTGGTCCCCTTGATTGTATCTCTAGCCCTGATGGGTGGCACGCTCAGGCTGTTAGGGCGGCAGGATAAACTCGATCGATCGTTTTAGCCTATGAAACTACTATTTGCAGGAGAAACTGACCCAGGTTGTGTACGGAGTTCCAATCAGGATTCCTACTACATTGATCCCCAAGCGCGCTTTTTTGTCGTAGCTGATGGTATGGGAGGACACGCAGGAGGGGAAGAAGCAAGTCGGTTAGCGACAGCGGTAATCAGTGCCTACCTGGACCGGCAATGGGATCGGGAGCTGCCAGCGGAGGAGTTACTGCAGGAAGCGATCACCAAAGCCAATTATGCCATCTTGTCCGACCAATACACCCACCCTGAACGGCAGGACATGGGAACAACAGTAGTACTTCTGATGATGTACCAAAACGAGACCTGGTTTAGTCACATTGGCGATTCCCGCCTATACCGCCTGCGGGGAGGGGAACTGGAACAACTCAGTGATGACCACACCTGGATCGCCCGCGCTATTGCCACAGGCATTTTAACTCCAGAGGAAGCCCGCCGTCACCCCTGGCGACATATGCTCCTGCAGTGCCTAGGCAGAGAAGACATCCAACTGATCGAGACCTGTAGAATTGACATGCAGCCAGGGGATCGGTTTTTAATGTGCAGCGATGGTCTGACAGAGGAATTGACGGATGATGTCATTAAAGACATCTGGCTCAACAGCAGTTACCAAGAAGTGCCCAAGAAGATGATCGATGCCGCTAAAGCCAGGGGGGGCAAGGACAACATTACGGTTGTGGTGGTACATAATGAAGAAGAGTAGTTGCGAGGCAAAACCCATGAATCCCATGCTGCGTACCAAAATTGAAGCCCAGATCAAAAACAACAAGATTATGGTCTATATGAAGGGCACACCTGATATGCCCCAGTGTGGCTTTTCCGCGGCTACAGTGCAAGTGTTGAAGTCCTTGGGCTATCCCTTTGCAGCTGTTAACGTTCTGGAAGACCCCGAACTGCGCCAGGGAATCAAGGAATTTTCCAATTGGCCCACCATACCTCAGGTTTATATCAACGGTGAATTCATTGGCGGCTGCGATATTATCCAAGAAATGTATCAACGGGGTGAACTACAGCAGTTACTCAAGGAAGTCCATGGATGACTGTAAAAATGTCATTGAAGACTTAGTAGTGCGGGAAGTCAAGGAGCAGTTGGAGATACTGTCAGAAAGTGTGAGGGCAACTATCTCCCCCCACGAGGTAGCTGCCTATGCTCTTAACCGCTTACCTACCCTATATGCTACTAGTCGCGATGGCTGGCATCAACAGCGGCAGCGGGCGGAGAAGGAGCTAAAAAAAACGATCGAGCAGCAGGTCAAGCGGGCAATTGTGGCAGTACGGCGGGATACCATGCGGCCAGCTGACCCCCTGCCGCCGGAGGAAATGGCAGGAGAAGCCCGCGCTTTGGCAAAGTTGCGTAAAATACTGCAGAGAGAAAACCTGACTTGGAACGAAGTGCCCCAGGCAGTGGAAGAAGCACTCAAAACCATTAAAATCAGGGGTGCTTTAGAGTACAAAAAACTATCAGAGAGTAAGCGCAGCGCTATTGCTGTCCAGGACTATCTGAAGCGGCGGAAAGTGCAGGCAGCAGACTGGAAGGGGCGGGAATCCTTTGCCTATTTTGGCACCCAGCCCAAAACAGTGGATAAAGAATTTGCTACCTATTTGGAGGCAGAGGGGGCAGACTTTGTGAATGTTTTGGAGCGTCTGGTTTATTCTTTAGCGGAGCAATATTTGCAGCGTTCCAGTCCCCACATAAGGGAAAAGGTGAATTTGTATGAAGTTGTCGCCTACACTCTCAACCGTGTACCTCCGATGTATGCTACTACTGCTAAGGGGCTGAAAGAGTTGCGCCAAAAAGCTAAGGAAGAGCATGGCAAACAGATTGTTAACACTATCCACGAAGCTGTGACCGTGGTATTGCATAATCCCCACCGATCGGTGGCACCTCTACCTTTCAAACGTTGGCAGGGTGACTGTCAAGCGGCTTTGAAAAAACTAGAAAAAATACTCCATGTCACTGATGTGGATTGCAGTAATGTAGCGCTAATAGTAGCAGACGCTTTAGACCAGACGATTTCGGGGTTTATTACGTAGTTCCCGCCAGATTTTTTGGTAGGCTGTAGCAACAGAGGGAGGTAGGGGCAATATAGGTTCACATTTATTGAGATAGGCGGTTGGTAAAAAGTGGTCTGTATCAGTAACACCAATGCCATCCGTTAGAACAGTAATCAAGTGGCTTTGTTGCGGTTGCAGACAGTAGTCAATCCAGGCAGGGTTAAGGGGATTGGGTTTTGCTACTGCCCAACAGTCAAACCAAAGGGCTGTACCTTCTTGGGGATTAACTACCTTAAGGTGGGGATAGCGTTTAACAATTTCTTGCACATCATTTGACCAACCCACCGCTGCCCAGGTGTCCTCTTGCACTAGGGATTGTACATAGTAGTTGGATGTATAGGTCAAAGTTTGCTGGTCTAAACTAGCGAGGTCTGCCTGCAATTCTGTCCTGTTGACTAATTCCGTTTGATTGTAAGAAAATCCCCGTCGTTTCAGGCACAGACCAATGACTTCCCGATCGCTATCTGGCAAACTAATCCTTCTTTTCAGCCCCGGATGCCAGAGGTCTTGCCAACTTTGGAGAGGGGGAATATTGAACTTTTGCAGTTGCCTAGTGTTGTAGATAATTACTGTAGTACCCCAGCGATAGGGAATACCATAGAGTTTATTATCAATGACACCAACTGAGCGCCACTGGCTAGGAATTAAATGCCAATTAGATAGAGATTGGGGATCAATTTCTTGCAGAGAGTCACGCAGGAGCGGTAACCAACTATCCCCCAAACTGGACACATTTGTTTCTGTCTGACCTTCAGTCATAAGCTTTGCTATTTCTGCGTAGTTGTTACCTAGCTTGGGCAACAAACGCACCCCCTGCTGCCGTTGAAATTGCCGCAAAAACTGATTAGGAATCGCCCCGGCCAGTAGGGTTATGTTTAGCCGATAGGCATCAGACAACTGCCTGCAGCCAGTGATCCCCAGCGTTGTCAATCCCGCAAGGAAGTAGCGGCGTTTCATGGGTGAGTAAAGGTAGTATTTTCAAACTTGGTAAAGCGGGGATCAAACAGTAGCTTAACTACACCAGTGGGGCCGTTCCGATGTTTGGCAATAATAATTTCGGCAATACCTCGATCGGGGGTATCGGGATTATAGTATTCATCGCGGTAGAGCATAATCACAATATCGGCATCCTGTTCTATGCTACCTGACTCCCGTAAATCTGATAGCATTGGTCGTTTATTAGTACGGGTTTCTACCCCCCGACTTAACTGGGACAAAGCTACCACTGGTACCTCTAATTCCCTAGCTAAACCCTTGAGCGCACGGGTAATACGAGATAATTCTTGCACCCGGTTATCTGACCCTGAACCTTCCATTAGTTGCAGGTAATCAATTAAAATCATGCCCAATTTCCCCCCCTTTTCCATCTGCAACCGTCGGGATTTTGACCGCAGTTCATTGATGGAAGGATTAGGGGTATCATCAATATAAATGGGTAATTCGGAAAGAGTACCAACTGCCATAGCGATCGTTGCCCATTCTTCATCGCGCATCTGAGCTGACCTAAGTCTGTGGCTATCAATCCCCTCTTTACCAGGGCGTTTAGTCTGACTAGCTAGTAGCCGGTATACTAACTGTTCCTTGGACATTTCCAAGCTATAAATTGCCACTGGTAAACGATGATTTTCCGCAATTTTTTTCGCCAGCTCCATACCGAAAGCTGTTTTACCCATAGAAGGACGACCTGCCACGATGATTAAATCCGATCGTTGTAACCCCTGCGTCATAGCATCGAGGTCGTAGAAACCTGTAGTCAAGCCTGGTAGGACAGCCCCACTTTCTCCCAGATTGTTGTAGCGCGTTTCAATTTCAAAATAGGTTTGAGTGATGATGTCAGCTACTGGTGTTAGTCCCTGGAGATTGCGGGATTGGGTAACAGCAAATAACCTTTGTTCCGCACTGTCTAGGACTTGACTCAAGGGTAGAGCATTATTTTGGCTGAGATTAATAATTTCGCGACCCACTTCCCCCAATTTGCGCCTGATATATTTTTCCGCCACCAACTGGGCGTAATAGTCAATGTTGACAGCACTTAGCGTGGCGTCACACAGGCGTACTAGTTTACTTTGCCCCCCCACTTTTTCTAACAAATTGCGGTCACTCAGCCAAGTAGCTACACTCATTAAATCCGTTGGGCAAGACTGGGAGTAAAGAGTCAAACAGGCGCGGTAAATTTCTTGGTGAGCAACTACATAAAAGAATTCAGGGCGCAGTATATCACTGACTCTAGTTATGGCATCAGGGTCCATTAAAATCCCACCCAGAATCGCTTCTTCTGCTTCAATATTTTGGGGGGGCAGGTAACTGTAACCGTCATCACTAAAACCGTAGTTATATTCCTCACTCATAGACTAACTTCCCCTAACCCTAAATAGTAAATTCCTTCGGGTCGGACACGAAAGCGACAGGCAAGAATTTCCAAACCTTTGGTCACTCCCCAGCGTAACAATTCCCCATAGACAGGATCAGCTTCGTCCCCTGGGGCAAACTTGTCACAGTCTCCCCGATTGATAAAGAATATTATGGTAGCCCGCTGCTGGGGAGTAATTGTATTTGAGAGTTCCCGTAAATGCTTTTGCCCCCTAATTGTAACTGTATCGGGGAACAGAGCAACTCCCTCTTTACTCCAAGTGGTATTTTTAACTTCCACATAACGATTAATACGATCGCCTGATAGGAAAAAATCGACTCTGCTCCTTTCCTGCCCGTATTCTACTTCACTCCTGCACTCTGTATATGGCTCCAATTCAGGGATGAGATGGCTGGCAATCATATTGCCTATGACGCGATTGGGTAAAGAAGTATTTATGCCTACTAATTCCCCCTCTACCTCGACTATTTCCCAGGTGTAAACCAGCTTGCGTTTGGGATTATCACTGCGGGAGAGAAAGACGCGATTACCGATCGGGCACACCCCTGTCATGGGTCCAGTGTTAGGGCAATGGGCGGTGATAATTTCCCCTGTCATGAGACGGACATCAGCAAAAAAACGCTGGTAGCGCTGTAGCAAAATTCCCTCTACCAGGGGAGGGTAAGCATAAACCAACATTGTTACCGTGGGTAAAATAGCATTGTGGCAAAAATCATAGCGAATGATCCAACAACTTACATCCTTTGTCCTCAGTTTGTTGCTGTGGTGGAGTGTCACTAACCCTGCTCTGGCAGACATCACTGATTACTTCCAGGAGCGGCAATTGTTTAACCATGTCTGGCAGATGGTGCAGCATGCCTACGTCGACCCTACTTTTAACCACCACGACTGGGGCAAGGTCCGCAAAGAGTTCGCTAACCGCAAACTAGAGTCACGGGAGCAGACCTACGCCGCGATCAGGGACATGCTAGCTCTCCTAGGAGACCCCTTTACCCGCCTCTTACCCCCAGAGGAGTTCCGCAGTATGCAGACTAGTACTAATGGCTCCCTGTCAGGTGTGGGGCTACACATTGCTACTGACCCCGATCGGCAAGCCCTGATCGTGATCTCCCCCGTAGAAGGCTCTCCAGCTGACAGGGCTGGTATTCGCCCCCTCGATCGGATCCTTGCCATCGATGGCGTACCTACTAAAGACCTGACCCTTGACGAATGTGCCGATCGGATGCGGGGACCAGTGGGTACCGATGTCACCATTTTAGTAGAGCGGGATGGGGAAGCCCCCTTCTCGGTGACTATCACGCGCTCCCTTATTTCCGTCAACCCCGTAGTTAGCAAACTGGACAGAGTCAATGGTAAGCAGATTGGCTACCTGCGACTAACACAATTCAACGCTAATGCCCCCAAGGACATGGCAAGAGCAATTGAAAATTTAGAAGCGCAAGGGGCAGAGGGTTATGTCCTAGACCTGCGGGGCAATCCTGGGGGGCTCCTGGAGGTGGCAATCAGTGTGGCAAGGCTGTGGCTAGATGAAGGGGTGGTAGTATATACCACTGACCGCCAGGGCATAGAGGAAGTGTTCACCGTAGGCGAAAACAATCAGGCAATGACCCACGATCCCCTGGTAGTTTTAGTAGACAAGGGTTCCGCCAGTGCTAGTGAAGTACTAGCAGGCGCTCTACACGACAACCAACGGGCAAAGCTAGTGGGAGAGCAGACCTACGGCAAGGGTTCTATCCAGTCTTTGTTTGAACTAGAAGACGGAGCAGGCTTAGCTGTCACAATTGCTCACTATGAAACTCCTAGCCATAAAAACATTAACAAGGTTGGTTTAGAACCAGATATCGTTGTCAAACCCAGCCATCCCCTCAGGCGCGAAGAACTGGCTACCCCCCAGGATGAGCAATATGCCCGAGCAGTTGCCCTTCTAACTACCTAGGAGTTGCAACTTTTCTTTACTGTTAAGCCAGAGAGATTATGCTAGTTTAGCTAGCAGATAATAAACGGAATATAGGCTATGAACGGGAAATATCGGTTTTCTTGCAACCTCACCCTGGGAGATATTCTGGGTCAGATAGTAATCTGGCTAGGGATTGTCTTCGCTAGTCTGGCGGCGGGTCTCTCCCTAATGAGTCAACCCCTCTATGCTTTTGCTGCAGTGGGTTTAATTATTGTGGTTTCCCTACCATTTCTACTGTTTGCCTTCGTCACTACCCTGTTCAATCACATTCAAATCACTCCCCTCGATCGTTAAATTGTAGCGTTTTGTGAAGAGTTGCCCAATTTCTTAACTTCTCTGCTGCCAGGATGCCGTCCCACTTGTAAACTTAGAAGTGGATTT
The DNA here is from genome assembly GCA_025055675.1 of Pseudanabaenaceae cyanobacterium SKYG29. Taxonomy (NCBI): domain Bacteria; kingdom Bacillati; phylum Cyanobacteriota; class Cyanophyceae; order Pseudanabaenales; family Pseudanabaenaceae; species Pseudanabaenaceae cyanobacterium SKYG29. Next base: position 18,263 of record JANWWT010000007.1, on the reverse strand, counting down.
ACCGCTAAAGTTGTATGGAAAACACCCTGGGACTAGAAATCATCGAAGTTGTAGAGCAAGCCGCCATCGCTGCTGCCCGCTTTATAGGTAAGGGGGACAAAAATGGGGCTGACCAAGCTGCCGTGGAAGCAATGCGGGAACGCCTCAACAAAATTCACATGCGGGGCAGGATTGTAATTGGGGAAGGGGAACGGGATGAAGCCCCTATGCTCTACATTGGCGAGGAAGTGGGTATTCACACTCAGCCTAACGCTGCTAGCAGTGGTTCCCTGGAAAAACTAGTGGAAATCGATATTGCGGTTGACCCCTGTGAAGGTACTAACCTAGTGGCAAAAGCCCAGAATGGGGCAATGGCAGTGCTGGCAATCTCCGAGAAAGGTGGTCTATTTGCCGCACCTGACTTCTACATGAACAAATTGGCTGCTCCCCCCGCTGCGGCCGGGCAAGTGGACATCCGCAAAACTCCCACTGAAAACATCAAAATTTTGTCTGAGTGCCTGAACCTGCCTGTAGAAGACATAGTGATCGTTGTCATGGACCGCCCCCGCCACAAGGAACTGATCGAGGAGATTCGCCAAACGGGAGCGAGGGTGCGCTTGATCAGCGACGGCGATGTATCTGGTGCTATCTCCTGTGCTTTCGCGGGCACTAACACCCACGCTCTTATGGGTATTGGTGCTGCCCCAGAAGGGGTGATTTCCGCTGCTGCTATGCGGGCTTTGGGGGGACACTTCCAAGGACAGTTAGTCTATGACCCCGCTGTTGTGAAGACTCCCGAGAGCGAGAAATGGACTAGGGAAGGCAACATTGAGCGGCTGAAATCTATGGGGATTGACGACCCCGATCGGGTTTACAACGCAGACGAACTAGCCTCTGGTCAGACTATCCTCTTTGCTGCCTGTGGCATTACCCCTGGCACCCTGATGAAGGGGGTACGTTTCTTTGAGGGTGGTTGCCGTACCCAGTCCTTAGTGATTTCTAGCACCAGCCGTACAGCCCGCTTTGTTGACACTATCCACATCACTACCGATCGTCCCAAGGTACTCACTCTTGACTAACTTCATTGCTTGTCATCTATAAAAAATCTTTTAGTAAACTTTTATGAACATAGCTGTTATTGGTCTTAGTCACAAGACTGCTACCGTCGAAGTGCGGGAGAAATTGAGCATTCAGGAAGACCGTGTCCAGGTAGCGTTACAAACTCTGTGCAGTTACCCCAGTATCGAGGAAGCAGCCGTTCTTAGCACTTGTAACCGCATGGAGTTATACGTGGTTACGAAGGAGACGGAGGGGGGGATTCGCGAAACCATGCAGTTTTTAGCGGAATTCAGCCAAGTCCCCCTGCAATTTCTGCGGCGCTATTTGTTCATTTTGCTGCGGCAAGATGCAGTTATGCACCTGATGCGGGTAGCAGCGGGTTTAGATAGTTTGGTACTAGGGGAGGGGCAAATCCTGGCGCAAGTCAAGCACACCCATAAACTAGCTCAGCAGTACAATGGCGCAGGACGTATCCTCAATCAACTGTTTAAGCAAGCACTGACAGCAGGAAAGCGGGTGCGCACCGAAACGGAAATTGGCACGGGAGCAGTCTCTATTAGTTCTGCTGCCGTAGAACTAGCCCAGTTGTATCTGGGGAATCTGGCTCAAAAGCGGGTGATGGTTTTAGGGGCGGGCAAAATGGCTCGTCTTTTAGTCACCCACCTGGTAGCAAAGGGGGCAACACAGATCACGATCGTCAATCGCTCCCCTCAGAAAGTCAAGGAAATGCTTTGTCAAGTGGGCAAGGCAGAGGGAGTACAGTTTGGCATAGAACCCCTCGATCGGATGCTGGCTGTGATTAGCAACTCCGACCTAGTATTTACCAGCACAGCTTCCCCTGAAATTCTCATCCACAAAAGCGACCTAGCCCCCCTACAACACCCTGGCTTGATGCTGGTGGACATCTCTGTTCCCCGCAACGTCGAGGCAGCCGTGGGGGAGCTACCGCATATCAAGTGTTTCAATGTGGATGACCTCCAGGCAGTGGTTTCCAGCAACCAGGAAAACCGTCGCCAGATGATGGCAAAGGCGGAAGTGATTTTAGAGGAATGTTTAGCTGAGTTCGACAGCTGGTGGCGTTCCCTGGAGACAGTGCCTACGATTAGCCAGCTGCGCCAGAAGATGGAAAATATCCGCGAACAGGAAATGGAAAAGGCTCTATCCCGTCTGGGGGGGGAATTTGCCGAACGCCATCAAGAGGTCATCGAGAACCTGACGCGAGGGATAATCAACAAAATCCTGCATGACCCCATGGTACAACTACGGGCGCAACAGGACATCGAAACCCGCCGTCGCTGCATGCAAGCGCTGCAAATGCTCTTCGACCTGGAACCGACAAACCAGTTTCGGGAAAGTTAACGGCAGTTGTCCCGCAACCAAGCCTTTACAGCATCTGCCACAGCTCCTTCGCTGACATCGATCGGGGGAGCTTCTCCTACTCTCGTAAATGCCATGGCTAAGCGCCAGCCTTGGGGAGTGGACACCAGAAATAGCCAGTAGGATTGGGACTCTAGCTGTAATTCTCCCGAGCGGCGATGCGTAATTTTAAGGAACAGCTGTTGAATGGAGGGGTCTGCCTCTTGCACTGGCAATGGCTCTAGCTCAGGTAGACTTACCGTCTGGGCATAGACTGGAATAGCAAATTTGGTGTAAGACCGATTGATATAGTGGTGTAAATCTTTAGCTAATCTGCTCGCAAGCTGCCCAAAATCCCTAGGACAAGCTCCTACGGGTAGAATGACCAAGACAAGAAAGAAAGGAAAAAGCTTTAACACAAGTAATATTTTACTGTAAGATATTTAATCTCCAGGGGGTATGGCGGAATGGTAGACGCTACGGACTTAAAATCCGTTGGGAGCAATCCCGTAAGGGTTCAAGTCCCTTTACCCCCATACCAGTTCCCCGCAAAATTTTTGCCCATTTTTCCCTTCATGTCAATTTGAATATTTGGCACCTTGACAGTCATTCTCAAATTAGCCTCAACACAGAACTGGAGCTAGACAAAACATTAACATTAATTTAGAGGGTTTAGGGTGGTACCAAGTGCTATATTTCACCATTTAAGCGGTGGCTAGACGGAGTTAGCTGACATCTAAACATCAATTGAGAAGAAGCCCCTGCAGCCAGGATTAGCTACTCTCGGAGGCTGAGGGGACATAGCATTGATGAGACAGGATTTAAGTAATTTACTCGTCTAACTCATGACTGGGCTAAACGAGAAACAAAGATTTAGTAAAGATTTTACTGTTGATGAAATAAGCTGCAACTATTGTACAAGTTAATTTGTTGCCGAAAGCTACCGAAATTAAATTCTATCCAGCACAATATAAACACTCCCCCAAGGGGGGGAAGTCCATTAGACAATTAGCCCTCGAAGGGCTTGCGTTCGGGTTTGGCAGCAGGTTGTTGTTGACCCTTCAAGTAAGCCAAGACAGTGTCAGCATCAGAGACCTCAAAGGGGTCATCGGGGCAGTTATCGCTGTAGCCAGGCTCGATAAACATCTTCTCGATCTTACAGTCGTTGACAATCATGGCATAACGCCAAGACCGCATGCCAAAGCCTACATTAGACTTGTCTACCAGCATCCCCATCTTGCGAGTGAATTCGCCATTACCATCGGGGAGCAGCATCACCTTCTTTGCACCCTGTTGCTTGCCCCAGTTGTACATGACAAAAGCATCGTTGACGGACAGGCAGATAATTTCGTCGATACCTAGGGCTTTGAATTCATCGTATAGCTCCTCGTAACGGGGCAGGTGAGTAGAAGAACAGGTGGGAGTAAATGCCCCAGGCAGAGCAAACAACACTACTTTCTTGCCCCCAAAGATTTCTTGGGTCGTGCGGTCTTGCCAACGGAAGGGATTTGGACCAGGCACAGACTCATCCCGTACACGAGTCTTAAACACTACATCAGGTACACGCTCAATAACCATGCTTACCTCTCCTCTAACTTAGGTTTCTCTGACAGGCAAACTGTCTATCTCATAATAATTCTTATTTCGGAAAAAAGCAATCCTAACAAATACTCAGAGACTATACTAAAATAGGGGATTATGGGCACAAACACATCTAATCATGAAGCGGGAGGAAATTATCGAGAAACTGAAGGAGAAGGGTTTGCGGGTTACGCCCCAGCGCTATGCCGTCTATGCCCACTTACTCAGTCGCAACGACCATCCGACGGTAGAGCAGATTATGGTGAGTTTGAATCAGGAGGTGCCCGTATCTTCCCAGGCGACGATCTACGCGACATTACAAACTCTACGGGAAGTAGGCTTGGTACGGGAGGTACTGTTAGAAGAAGGGGTATCGCGCTACGATGCCAACATGCAGCCCCACCACCATTTCCGCTGTCGCATCTGCGGCAAGATTGAGGACATTCCTTTTGCTGCCTTTCCTGATTTGGATTTGTCCATGTTGCGACCAGGCTTGCGGGGGGAAAGATACGAGGTAATTGTAGAAGGAATTTGCGATCGGTGTTGACAAGGCAGGGGGGGCGTGGGATGATATAAACTCACAAACAAAAGTGCGGGTGTAGCTCAGTGGTAGAGCGTCTCCTTGCCAAGGAGAAAGTCGAGAGTTCGAGTCTCTTCACCCGCTTGGCGGCAGAGTAGAACTGTTAAACATTTACAGTTGCAGGGGGGAGCAGGCGCTACAATCTTTCCCCAGGCAGTTTAAGGAGAAGCGAGTGACGAAAGGCAAAGCTCTATTGGTGTTGGCAGATGGGACTACCTACAGGGGATTTAGCTTCGGTGCCCCAGGAACGGCGATCGGGGAGGTGGTATTCAACACGGGCATGACGGGGTATCAGGAGGTAATTACTGACCCTAGCTATAGGGGACAAATTGTCACTTTCACTTATCCCGAATTGGGCAACACAGGGGTCAATCACGAAGACCAGGAGTCCGATCGTCCCCAAGTCAAAGGGGTGATTGCGCGCAATGTCACCTATCAGCCCAGCAGTTGGCGGTCGGAACAGTCTTTACCTGACTATCTCAGAGCTAACCAGATTGTGGCGATTGGGGGGGTGGATACCCGTGCTTTGACTAGACATATCCGATCGGCGGGAGCGATGAATGGGGGAATTTCTACAGAAATACTGGAAGAGGAAGTGTTGTTGGCAAAGGTACAGTCTGCCCCGTCAATGGTAGGTTTGAACCTGGCGCAGGAGGTCTCTACTAAATCTATCTATGAGTGGAAGGAGCCTACCCCTCCCCATTGGCAATACGGTGCCCCCCCCCAGTCGCCGCGGTTTACGGTGGTAGCCATCGATTTTGGCATTAAGCGTAATATTCTCCGTCGGTTGGTGAGCTACGGCTGTCGCGTGATTGTTGTGCCTGCTGATACGCCCCCTGAGGTTATCCTCTCCTATGATCCTGACGGTATCTTTCTCTCCAATGGCCCTGGTGACCCCGCTGCCGTTACTACGGGGATTGTGACCGCCAAGTCTCTCCTGCAGGCGGGGAAGCCCATGTTTGGTATTTGTCTGGGGCATCAAATTCTCGGTTTGGCTATGGGGGGAGATACCTACAAGCTCAAGTTTGGCCATCGCGGCTTGAATCATCCCTGTGGTTTAGAATCCAACGTGGAAATTACCAGTCAGAACCATGGCTTTGCCCTCAGTGCTGAAAGTTTCAACTCTAATGTGCTGGTTACCCACTGGAACTTAAACGATCGGACAGTGGCGGGTCTTGCCCATACTGAGTTACCTATTTTTTCTGTGCAATACCACCCAGAAGCTAGTCCTGGTCCCCATGATGCTGATTACCTATTCGCTCGTTTTATCGAGATGATGGAAAAATATAAGCAGCGTAGTGAGACTTGAGGTATGGGGTTGACGGTTAAAGACCTAGAGAAGGTACAGGCAAAGTTAGAAGACGAGTATCGGTTGGAGCTGGTGGGGGGTGAGATTATTGTTATGCCTCCATCGGGCTATGAGTCAGATGAAGTGGCTGCTGAATTTTCCAGACAGTTAGCCAACTGGGTTAGACCCCGCAAGTTAGGTAGAGTGACGGGGGCAGGGGCAGGTTTTATCCTCCCCAATGCTGATACCCGCGCTCCCGATGTGTCGTTTGTCAGAGCCGATCGTTTACCCCGTAGTCCCCAGGGATTTGCTGCTATTGTTCCCGATTTGATTGTGGAGGTGAAGTCCCCCACGGATAGGCTGCTTGCTTTGCGGCAAAAAATTGACAGTTTTCTGGAGCAAGGCACTCAGGTGGGCATCCTAGTTAACCCAGAACAGAGGTGGGTCGAGGTACGGCGATTAGGGGTTGAACCTATCCAACTGCAAGATGGGGATGTATTAACTCTGCCTGAACTTCTCCCTGGCTGGCAGTTAGCGATTGCTGACCTGTGGTCGCCTATTTTCCCATGAGTTTACTGAGGGAAGCCCAAACTGCCCACAGATTTTTGCAAAGAAAAGATGAGAGTTGGAGTTAGGAGTATGTCCTTAACTATCAAGGACTTGGAGAAAATCCAGTCTAAATTAGGCGATGAGTATCGGCTGGAGCTAGTGGGGGGAGAGATCATTGTTATGCCGCCATCGGGTTATGAGTCGGATGAAGTGGCCGCCGAATTTACGGCTCAACTACGCAACTGGGTTAGACCCCGCAAGTTAGGTAGAGTGACGGGGGCAGGGGCAGGTTTTATTCTCCCCAATGCTGATACCCGCGCTCCCGATGTGTCGTTTGTCAGAGCCGATCGTCTACCCCGTAGTCCCCAGGGATTTGCTGCTATTGTTCCCGATTTGATTGTGGAGGTGAAGTCCCCCACGGATAGGCTGCTTGCTTTGCGGCAAAAAATTGACAGTTTTCTGGAGCAAGGCACTCAGGTAGGCATCCTAGTTAACCCAGAACAGAGGTGGGTCGAGGTACGGCAATTGGGAACAGAGCCAATCCAACTGCAAGATGGGGATGTCCTGACTCTACCGAACCTGCTCCCTGGCTGGCAGTTACCTATTTCTGACTTATGGTCACCTGTGTTTGAGTAAAACCTAAAGAATCCACAGATAAGCAATTGCCAAAGTACCGATCGTTAAAGGTATGCCATAACAAGCGTGAGTCCAGAAATTGAGTTTGTGACCTTCCCGCTCCGCTGCTTCTGCTGTGATTAAGTTAGCCACCGCGCCAAATAAAGTGAAATTTCCGCCCAGAGTAGAAGCTGCTGCTAGCAGTAACCAACTATTAGTATCCCCCTCACCGATTAATGGGTAAAGTAGTAGCACCGTAGGCACGTTAGAAATCAAGTTCGATAGAATTGTTACAGTAGTCAGAAAACCGATCGGGTGTTGTATAAGGGGAAAAAACACTGTTAGTAAATCTGTAGAACGTACCACTTCTGTGAGAACAAATAGCCCGCAGAATAAAATCAATAGTCCCCACTCAATATGATGGAAAAAACGATCGGGTTTTAATCTTCTCGTAATTAAAAAGCCTGTTGCCGCCAGTAGAGCAGATTCTGCTAGGGGTAAGCCCAGCAAAAAAGCCACCATGAGACCGATCGTGATAGCAATACTTTTGTAGAACAAAGGGGGATAGGTCTTTACGCTACCTACATTGGGTAGGGGAAATGGCTTTAGTGACCGCAAATCAGGATAGTAGAGGTATAGCAACCCCACAGTGAGAATGAGACCAAAGATCGCAATAGGGGTCATCACTAAGGCAAAATCCCTATAGGGAATGCCAGAAAAAGAACCGATGAGAATATTTTGGGGATTGCCACTCAAAGTAGCCACAGAACCGATATTAGTTGCTGCTGCCAGTCCCAATAAATAGGGGACAGGATTGAGTTGTAAAACTTGACAAATTTGTACAGTAAGGGGTGTACAAACTAATGCCAAAGTATCATTCAATAAAAAGGCGGATAAAAAACCACTACCCCCCACTAAGGTTACCAACAAACCAAGGGGATTATGAGTTAAACGAATCAAATTAACTAATACAACTTGAAAGAATCCTCCATAAGCTAGCCCTGCATTGACAACCATCATACTGAGCAAAAAAACGATCGTTTTGCCGTCAATACTGCGCCAAGCCTGTTCTACAGATAAAGCACCCAAACCAATCAAAAGGGCAGAACCTACCAGGGCGATCGTGGGACGATTCATGCGCAAACCAGGGATATAACCCAACGCAATGCCTAGGTAAGTGACCAGCAAAACAACGTAAATCAAAATCTCACGCACTTTTTTAATGGGTAATCACTTCTTGAATTTGGTTGAGGCGATAGTATAAGCCCTGCTGCTTTAGTAATTCCCAGTGGGTACCCCGTTCTACAATCCGCCCCCGATCGAGGACGAGAATTTGATCCGCTTCCCGCACAGTGCTGAGACGGTGAGCAATAATAATAGTCGTCACTGTACCTTGAATTTGCCGCATGGCTAACTGAATTGCCCGCTCTGATTCGTAGTCTAAACTGGAGGTAGCTTCATCAAAAATCAGCACATCGGGATTAACTAACAGTGCCCTAGCAATGCCCAAACGCTGCCTTTGTCCCCCTGATAACCGCAAGCCCCGTTCCCCCACGATCGTGTATAAACCTTGGGGCAATAGAGGTAAAAAATCATCCACCTTAGCAATAGCACAAGCCCGCTTTACCTCTTCCAAACTAGCCTGGGGATTGCCATAGACCAAATTTTCTAAAAGTGTACCATTAAAAACATCTACCTCCTGATGCACAATTGCCAGACGTTTCCGATACCCTAAAATTTCAAAATTTTCGATCGGTTCTCCATCCAACAAAATTTTGCCTGTAGTGGGGGAGAAATAGCGCAATAATAACTTCACTATGGTAGATTTCCCTGAGCCAGACTTCCCCACTAAAGCCACAGTTTGGTAAGGCTCGATCGTAAAGTTAATATCCTCTAAAACCAATCGGATACCGTCATAGCTAAAACCTACATTTCTAAACTCAATTTTCCCTGCAAACTTATAGGGCACGGGCTGGGCAAAAATATTAGGACTGTCCTTACCGACAGGTAATTGCATAAACTCATGAAAACGAATCATAGAAGCATAGCGGCGGGCAAAAATTTCCATAAAAGTACTAATTGGCTCTAACTCAGAATAGGCCATACTGGAAATAGTCAAAGTAGTAATAAATTGCCCTAGGGTAATTTGCCCTGCTAAGGTCGCCCTCAAAGTGAGAACAAGGACAATAAATACCCCTGCCTGTACTAACGTCCGCTGCTTTGTCCCCAGCACTACATAACCTAGGTGAATGCCATGGATGATAGATTTTAATTCCCGCTTTAACCGATCGTGTTGCCGTTTCCACTCCCTCCCCTCATTGGCAAAGGCTTTTACGGTTTTAATGTTAGTAATAATTTCGGAAGTACGACTTTCAGTATTTTCCTGATGCTTTTCCAGTAATTCCTCCTTGCTAATTAACTTATATAAATCCCGCACGGAAAATTGCAAAATAAACACAAATAGCCCTAAAAATAAAATGGCAATTCCTGGGGCAACTGCTAAAATCATCAAAAAAATCGCCGTCACCCTGGCTAACTTGGGAATTAACTGCCCCGCAATATCGGGATAACTCCAGGTGTGATTGGATAAGCCCCGCGCCACCCGCCCTGCAATGCGACCAGGATTATTCTCCTCATAAAATTCCAAAGGCAAAGAAAGAATTTTGGCAATTGTCCGATCGGTCTGTTCCCGCCGTGCACTCAGAGCAATTAACCAGTGAAACCAAGAACTAACCCAGGGTTGAATCGGCGCCCGCACCACCGTTGCCAAAAAAGTAATAAATAGCAATACCCCCAGAGTTAACGATCGTTGATCTGTAGTAAACCAACCCTCTACTTGTCTAACTAGATTGTTAACCAAGGGGTCAACGGGCTGCTGGGATAACACATTCAAAATTTGCCCAATGGCATAGGGCACCACTAAATCAATCACCTCAAACAGACAGGAAGCCACAATACTAAATAACGCTATCCCCCTGTAGGATTTGTAATAACTAATGATGTCTTTGAAACTTGCCATAGGTGCCGATCTGTAGTTGCCCTCCCCTCATTTTAATGTTTTCTTCACAAAACAGGTGTACCCCCCTTGCTCTATCTTTAGGTATAGGTAGAAATCGATATTGACATTCCCCTGACAGAGGGGTTGACTTGATCCCGAACAAAACATTAAATTTTTGTGAATAATGGGTGGTGAAGTGGCAACCTAGTAGATAGCGATAGTGTTGTCTTTGCTACCAAGTTTGTCCACAGTAGAAGGAAGTTGGGGTGTATCTATGAGTGCTGCATTAGTCTCACCTGTAGTTTTAGTAATTTTGGACGGTTGGGGCTATCGAGAGGAAAAGGACGGTAATGCTATTGCAGCTGCCAAGACCCCCGTTATGGATTCACTGTGGCAGACCTACCCTCACACACTGTTGCAAGCATCGGGCAAGGACGTGGGGTTACCCAGAGGACAGATGGGCAACTCAGAGGTGGGTCACCTCAACATTGGTGCAGGCAGGATTGTCCCCCAGGAATTGGTGCGGATTTCCGATGCGGTCGAGGATGGCACGATCCTACAGAATGCTACCTTGCAGTCTTTATGTGAAAGAATCAAGGGGCACAAGTTGCATCTCCTCGGACTTTGTTCCGATGGGGGGGTACACTCTCATATTGACCATTTGATTGCATTGCTGGATGTTGCCCAACTGCATGGAATTACGGAGGTCTGTATCCACGCTATCCTGGACGGCAGAGATACTCCCCCAACCTCAGGGCGGGGCTACATTGAGTATTTACAACGGGCGATCGATCGGCGGGGCATAGGTCGGATTGTCACAGTCAGTGGTCGCTACTTTGCTATGGATAGAGACCGCCGGTGGGACAGGGTACAAAAGGCTTACCACGTCCTGACTACGCCAGAGATAGGGGAGTATACCTCAGCGCAGGAGTTGCTTCAAGCCTGCTATGACCAAAACATTACGGATGAATTTATTCCCCCCACCCGTATAGCACCGGGGGTAATTGAAGCGGGGGATGGGGTAGTGTTCTGTAACTTTAGACCCGATCGGGCGCGGGAATTGACCCAGGCTTTGGTTGACCCTGAGTTCAAGGGGTTTGCACGGGAGCTAATCTCACCGCTGGCAATGGTGACTTTTACCCAGTATGACCCTAATCTGCCTGTAGGAGTAGTATTCCCACCCCAAAGTTTGACCAATTTGCTAGGTCAGGTGATTGCGGAGCACGGACTGCGGCAGTTTCGCATTGCGGAGACGGAGAAATATGCCCACGTCACCTACTTTTTTGACGGTGGTAGAGAGGAACCCAATCCCTTAGAAGACCGCCACCTAGTTAACAGCCCCCAAGTTTCTACCTATGACCAGCAGCCGGCGATGTCGGCCCGGGAAGTAACGAAGATTCTGAAAAATGCGATCGAGCAGGGGGTTTACTCCTTTATTGTGGTGAATTACGCCAACCCCGATATGGTGGGACATACGGGTAACTATGAAGCGACGGTGGCGGCGATCGAGCAGGTGGACTATTGCCTAGGAGAGGTATTGGAGAGTGTAGCGCGGGTAGGGGGAACAGTTTTAATCACTGCCGATCATGGCAACGCGGAACTGATGTGGGACGAACACCACCAGCCCTGGACTGCCCATACAACCAATCCTGTGCCCTTTATTTTGGTGGAAGGAGAGCGGCGCAAGATTCCAGGCTCTGGGGGCGAGGTAAGATTACGATCGGGGGGCAGACTAGCAGACATTGCACCGACTGTCCTGCAAATTTTGGGCTTACCCCAACCCCCGGAAATGACCGGTGTGTCACTGATTGAACCAGTGGAATATGAACTGGTTACCTCCAGGGTGCCTGTAAAAATAGGAGCCTAATTTATTCGTCTTCGGCAAACTGGTAAAGGTAGAGGTCTTTGGGATCGGGTTCAGGGGAATCGTCAGCAAATTGTACGGCATCCTCAACTACCAACTGCACCTTACGCTCGATCGCCTCTAGTTCAGCCTGGGTAGCTAGACCCCATTCCAGGATTTTTGCCTGCAGTAGTTTGATGGGATCGCGGGCGAACCAAAACTCCTTCTCCTGGGGGGAACGCAATTCATCGGGATCAGCTAAGGAATGCCCACGGAAACGGTAGGTCATACATTCTAGGAGGGTGGGACCTTCTCCCGATCGTGCTCTGGCGATTGCCTCTTGGGTCGCCTGTCTAACAGCTAAAACGTCCATGCCATCTATTTCCTGTCCCGGCATGCCAAATACCGCTGCTTTTTTGTGAATTCTGGTATCCGCTGCTGCCCTGGGGTGTGCCATCCCGATCGCCCAGTTGTTATTTTCCACGATGAAGATGATGGGCAATTTCCATAGTGCTGCCATGTTGAGAGTTTCAAAGAACTGACCGTTGTTAGTTGCCCCATCGCCAAAGAAACAAGCAGTGACTTGGTCTGCATTTTCCCCCAGGACTTCCCGCCGATATTTAGTTTGGAACGCTGCCCCTGCTGCCACAGGGATGCCCTCAGCCACAAAGGCAAAACCCCCTAAAAAGTTGTGCTCAGCGGAGAACAAGTGCATGGAACCACCCCGTCCTTTGCTACAGCCAGTCACCTTGCCAAACAGTTCTGCCATCACTGCCCGTGGCGAAATGCCCTTACTGAGGGCGTGAACGTGATCGCGGTAGGTGCTGCACACATAGTCATCCGAGCGCAATGCCTTAATTACCCCTGTGGACACCGCCTCCTGCCCGTTATAGAGGTGGACGAAGCCAAACATCTTTCCCCTGTAATACATCTCGGCGCATTTATCCTCGAAGGTACGCCCCAAGACCATGTCTTCGTAGAGAATGAGAGCCTCGCTCTTGCTCAAGTCAGAGGGGTTTGCCACAGCTTGTACCATAGATGACGTACTACCTCAAAATAAACAAATTGTCTTCCAGTTTAACCTAAATTGCTAGAAAAGCAGACGCAAGACTTATACTATACATAAATGGAGAGTTATGAAGTTTTATGGACGAACTGCGCCCTATCTGGGAGGCTTTTGCGCTGCAGCCCGTTGCTTTTTTGGGGGGGTTGTTGTCTGGCTTTTTGCGTCTTGACCCCCAGCAGGACCCCCTCAAATCTTGGCTACAGGAACAGGGCGTAAACACTCCTATCCCCACCCCAGAAACGGAAAAACGTCCTCAAAGTATTTCCATTGAATAGGGGGGGTATAATCAAAGCAGTGTGATGAGGAAGTGCCAAGGTGGATACTAAGCCAACTGACAGTGCCTTTCCCTTTAGCTATCATCCTGAGGGAGATAACTTTGCCCAGGGGATGACTAAGCGGGAATTTTTTGCTCTCATGCTGATGCAGGGATTGAATGCCAGCAACCTGCAGTTTGAAGATATTTACCAAAAAGCGAGACAGGCGGTAGCAGAGGCAGATGCCTTAATTGAGGTCCTCAACGAGGTGGAATGAACCCTAGCGTTGGGCAAAGCGAATTTTTAAGAAGTCTTCTTCCATCTTGGCACCACTAGGTTGGAGAAGGGAGAGAGCTTGGGGAAGAACTAGGTTGCGGCGATGATTGCCTATGCGGATGTTAAGTTCATCCCCTGTCTTGGACAGTTCGATCTGCTCCTTGGGTACCCCAGGTAAATATAGCTCTAAGCGATACTCGCTGTTCTCTTCTACCACACGAATGGTGTTTTCTTTGTAGTAAACCTGGGTGGGGTCTTCATCACCGTAGAGGGTGTCTTTCAACCTTTCCAGGGCAGCTAGTCCACACATTTCCTCTTCGTAGAGGGGTACCTGCTTGATGGGTAGAGGATGAAAGTCAGCTTTGATCTGCTCACAGTATTCCTTTTGCATCTTCTTCCAGGTCTGAAAGAAGGGGTCTTGGACTGTGTCGGGAATGATGCGATTGGCAATTACTAAATCAGTGGCAACATTGTACAGACTGAGATAGGCATGGGCGCGTAGGGACTCCTTGATGACCATTTTTTCTGGGTTGGTCACTAAACGAACAGTGGTCTTACTATTGTCTACTAGGATTTTTTCTAAGGCTTCTAGTTGCTGGTAAAACTCATAGGGAGCATCCATTACCTCTTGGTTGGGCAGGGAAAAACCAGCGATCGGGCGAAATAGGGGTTCCACTAGGGGACGCAGTGCCGCCGATACTGCCTGCAGGGGTTTGTAAAAGCGCCGCATGTACCATCCCGCTACTTCGGGCAAGGAGAGTAAGCGTAAAGCTGTACCTGTGGGGGCGGAGTCAATAATCAAGACATCAAATATCCCTTCGTCATAGTGGCGTTTGACCCGTACTAGTCCAAAAATTTCATCCATACCAGGGAGAATTGCCAATTCCTCTGCCTGTACTCCATCTAAACCCCGCGCCTGTAATACGTCGCTGATGTAGCGCTTGACTGCCCCCCAATTGCCTTCTAGCTCCCGCAGGGCATCTAGTTCCGCTCCCCAGAGGTTAGGGCGAATTTGTATAGGATCATGGGATAATTCCCGATCGAAACTATCCGCTAGGGAGTGAGCAGGGTCTGTGCTCAATACTAAAGTTTTGTAACCAAGTTCTGCACAGCGTAGACCTGTAGCCGCTGCCATGGAGGTCTTGCCTACCCCTCCTTTGCCTGTCATTAAAATTGTGCGCATGGTTAATTCTCAATAGTTTATCTATCTTAACATCACCTGCACTGGCTAGGTCTTACCACTAAAAACGATCGCTAGGAGGGGTAGTTCTGTATGGGGCTAGGTTGTGTATTCTGCGTTGATGCGCACGTAGTCGTAGGTGAGGTCACATCCCCAAGCTATCCCCTGCCCCTTGCCTTCTCCAATCTGTACCTGAATCACTACAGGAGCGTCAATTTTTTGCTCCTTGCCCGATCGTTCCGCTTGCTCTCTGAGATATTGGGAAGCACCAGCCCGATCGAATTCCAGGGGTTGTCCCCGTTCCATGAGCAGATAGTCCCCCAGTTGAATACGGAGTTGGGTGGGGTCAAAAGGTACGCCACTGCGACCGGCTGCTGCTGCAATCCTGCCCCAGTTGGGGTCTCTGCCAAAAATGGCTGACTTCAGGAGAGAGGAACTAGCGATCGTTCTAGCCATTTGCCTAGCCTCCTCATCAGTGCCAGCCCCCTCTACCTGTACTTCGATTAGGCACGTTGCCCCCTCTCCATCCCGCGCTACTTTTTTAGCCAGATAAATGCACAAATCCGTGAGCATAGACTCGATCGTTTTTGCCGCCTCCGAGTCGGGGTCAGAGACTAGGGGTAACCCAGACCGATCGTTACACAGCGCCAACACCATATCGTTAGTGCTGGTATCCCCATCGACGGTAATTTGGTTGAAACTTTTGTCTGCCGCCCGCCGTAACATTGCCTGCCACAGAGAGGGTTCCACAGGGGCATCACAGGTAATGAAACCTAACATAGTTGCCATTTGGGGGTGGATCATCCCTGACCCCTTTGCCATCCCTCCTATCCGTACCGTTACACCCTCAATCTCCGTTTCGAACGCCTGTACTTTTGTCACTAAGTCAGTGGTCACGATCGCCTGGGCAGCTGCCATTCCCCCCTCCCTGGACAGAGCTGCTACTGCTTGGGGAATCCCCGTTAGGAATTTCTCCCGATCGATTTGTCTGCCAATTACCCCCGTTGAAGCCACCAAAATGCCATCTTGCGTGCCTAATGCCTCCTGTAAACAGCGGATACTTGCCAGCATGATCTCTTCCCCCAGCTTGCCTGTACAAGCATTTGCCTGGCCCGCATTGCAGAGAATGGCTTTGAATTTGTTTTGGCTAGACAGTACCTGTCGATCGTAGTCCACACAAGCCGCCCGCACCACGGAAGTAGTAAACACACCCGCTCCCGTGGCTGGCACTTCCGAGACTATCAAAGCTAAATCCGGCAAGCCCGATGGCTTTAATCCCGCCCGAATGCCACTGGCCCAAAAGCCCTGGGGTGCTGTCACCCCTCCCTCAACTACCTTCCAGTTCACCGATCGTCCTCAATTAAAATTTCCCACAGTTGCGTAATCACCCGCTCGGGGACAAAATCCAGGAGGGGGACAGTTTTCCCACTGCCTAGCGTAATCGGCGTACTGGCAAAGATGGCAGCAATCCGTTCCCGTTCCAGCTTGTGCGCCTCAATTAGGGGTGCAATTTCCTCTGCCAGCTTGACGTGGAGATGGGCATCGTTAGCATACAACCGCCATTTTGCTACCTCCAAATAGACAACCTCCCCGATCGTTGCCGCCAGTTGTTCAATTTCCTCGCTCGTAGTCATTAGGACTTCCTCTTGCTCAGTACCCACAGGGCGTGGCTAAGGAGAACTGTCGCCCAACTAATAGTTAACCACCTCCACCCTAACCAGTCCGATCGTTGTAACAAAACGAAAAACCACAGTCCGCTATTCACTGCAGCGAAGACCATCAAATGTAAAAGAAAATTGACACGGCGTTCTAATCGTTGGTAGCCAGGGTCGTCAGGATGGGGAGGATAGGGTAGGCTAGGGGGCATGGACAATCTCTCACTTACGCCTAGCTATTACAGCATAAAAGGGGTCACTAAACCAACTGGGACGGGCAATCACCTCTGGCTCCGTAAATAGACCGCTTTCAGTAAAATAACCCTTTACCAGCTCTACTCTTTCCTTCTCCGAGGCATTGATCCAAGCTTGAATTGCTTTGGTGAAAAACATGCGATTAGAAAAACTCACGATCGCTATTCCCCCTGGTTTAAGAATACGGGCAATCTCCCTAAACACAGCCTCTGGATACTGCAGATACTGCACTGATACCGCATTCAACACCGCATCAAAGGTGGCATCCTCGTAGGGCAATCGCTGATTTTGATTGAGATTTTGCACAAAATAACGATCGAGTTGGGGATTGTGGGCTAACTCCTCTGCATTGAGACCATGCCCTTCCACCCTGGCATATTTTATCTCTTTGGGCAGATGGGAAACCCAACTACTCATCAGATCAAGAATGACCATATCGGGGCGCAGATACTTACGGTAGAGATTAGTCAATTGCAGGATGAACAGTTGGTCAACATGAGTAACTAAGCGGGGTTGCAAATAGAATAAGGTGTCGTCTGTTTCATCTAACTTGCGCCGCTGTTCTGCAGAGAGAATCATAAAATTAAGTTAGTAATTAGTCCGTGGTTAGTCAACTTAGCATAAATTGGGGTCAAAAATATATAGCCAGGGGAATAGACATTCAAGGCTGGATTAAGTGTTGCTCATTTTGTTCCTGAGACAAAATTGCTTGTCTTTGTCTGAAATACCACCACCAGGGAATGATGTATGAGCTACAGAATAGTCCACCTGCTCCGATGCAAAGGAGGGTCACGATAGGGGAAAAGCCAAATTTGGAACCAAAGCCCAGACTAAAACCCAAGAAAATACTTGTGATAACTCTATAGATAAACTTTATAGTTCTGATTCTTTTTACTTTGACAAAGGCAGGATCATCATAAAAACTTGAAGAACTTAATTCATTCGCGTGCAGTAAGACTACAATTCCGAACAAAAAAGATAGCGGCGCTAGAAAAGGCACTAAAACTCTAAACCAAAACGGCAGAGTTTCTACAAATAGTATTCTAAACCCTCCAAAAATACCGATAAATAACCCCAGACCAGCAATAGTAAATAGAGCTATAGCCAAGATTATATCTTTTGAACCTTTCAAAATAGGGCGTACTGCATGTTGAAACACCACGACGGGGTGAGTCACAACCTATGAGTTGAGAGAGCATGCGTCCTTGTTTGTATTCCTGCACCAGGCAAAAGCCGTCTGCTGTTTCCAAGGTATCGAGGTAGCGGGGAATGCCAGGATGGTCTAATTCTTTGAGGGTTTGCATTTCTCGTTCGATGGCTTTGAATCCGTCCCAGGTTCTGCCCTTGGCAAACTGGAATTGTTTGATGACCACAGGTTGACCTGCTTGATTGTGAGCCAGGTAGGTGACGCGTCCGCCCAAGGGATTACGTCCCAGTTCACACAGTACCTGGTAACCTTGCCTGGAAAAGTCAGGAAAGTTGTTCACAGTAACTGCCCGCTTACCCAACCCCTGCAGTCACATCTGTATCATCCCGTGCCTATATCTCAGACAAAAATTTACGAAAACTTAATCTCGTAATTCTGCTTTTTCCATCCAGATGATTTGCTCTTATGCGTTTGCATTAATTGTTTTCTATAGACCTTTGTTATCTAACTTCAATCTATATCTACTAGCCATCGTCCCAGAGTTTGAAAAAGGGGATTAGCTTCTGTACCCAATGCCTGCAC